>JAZNCY010000179.1:0-35178 GCA_045587825.1 Acutalibacteraceae bacterium | reverse complement strand
TAATATTTTCTCTTTACAATCGAAGATCAAGAAGAGTATCAAATGTTGATGTTAGCGATAGAAGAATTGCTGTGTGGGAAAAGTTGTTATGGCGATTTCTAACAATTTTTCCGGTTGCTTATACAGCTGGTATTCGCGGTTATAGTACTGGTAGAGATACACAGAATATATGGCACGAATACATAATCTCACAAGATATGTCGATAGCAGAGAATCTTGGTAATGACATTGGCTCGTTTTTTTATGTTATAATAAGGTATTTTATAGCAAAAATAACAGACTGTAATGTTCAAGTGTTTTTGTTTTTATGGGCATTTTTTACAGTGTATTTTATTATACTTGGAATTGAAAAATGGAAAATAAAGTATTCAGGTTTTTCATTGTTCATTTTCTATACCTTTTTAGGAATGCAGTTGTTTAGTCAGGTAAGACAACTTATGGCGGTTGCAATTATATTTTATGCCTGTTATTTCGTCTTTCATGGGGATTCAAAAAAGTTCTTTTTATTGGCTCTTATATCAGGGTTTATACATCCTTCGGCGTGGATTTCAGCAGTCGTTATTTGGTATTTGGTGGTATTCAGGGATAAGCATCATGTAATATTTACCTTTAATCGTCATAGAAGTGAAAATATTGGGTTTTATCTGCTGGTTGGGTTGATATGTGTAACGTTGCCTTATCTAATAAAAATTATAGGTAATGCTTTTTTGATGAATACAAAATACCGATATGTAGTTGAGCAGATGGAGATACTTAATGTTGGTTTAGGTTTTGTGGTAACGTTAATACCAACTCTTTTCCCAATTTTATTTTTGGATAGAAAAACAGACATGCACAATAAGTTCTTTAATGTTATTTTAATGGTAGTACCATGTCGTTTGGCTGCGTATTATTCATATTTCTTGACCAGAATTACGTATTTTTTTGGTGTAGTAACTGTGGTTGCTTTTCCGAAGATTATAGAGCAACAAGGAACAAAAAATAAAGGGCTTGTAATTTGTTGTATAGCTATGTGTTGTGTAATATACTTTTTAGTACATTATTGTTGGTTGGAAGCGGAAATGTTTTTTCCTTACGTAACATTTAGAGAGATTGAATTTAGATGGTAAATGTTTTATTGTTGTTTTGAATATTATAGACATACAGTTTTCAAAGAATAAATAACAAAAAGTGTGGGCTTTTAAGGAAGTGAAGAAATGAAATTAGTGTTTCATACAATAGTTTTAGGTGGTGGTGGTGCCGAGCGGGTAATGGTGAACCTTGCTAACTCTTTTGCCCGAAAAACTGAAAATGAAGTTGTTTTGGTTGCGATGCGCAAAGTTAAAAATGAATATGAAATAGACGAAAATGTAAAGGTGAAATATTTGTTTTCTGAACAATGTGAAGATACAGGCTTAAATCGAAATTTTAATTGGATAAGGAACCTTCGTAAAATAATAAATGAAGAAAATCCAGATGTAATTCTTGCATTTTTACCTGGACCGTGTCTTAGTGTTTTAGTGTCTTCTATTGGGCGAAAATGTAGAACAATTCTTTCAGTAAGAAGCGAACCTAAATATGAATATCCAGATTTTTGGCTAAGAATTTTGGCAAAAATGTTGTATAGATTTGCTGATACAGTTGTTTTTCAAACAAAAGAGCAACAAGATTTTTTTCCAAAAAGTGTGCAAAAAAAAGCTGCTATTATAATGAATCAAGTAAACGAAAAATTTTTTGAAGTGGGTATTGTTAATTCTAGAAAAGATATTGTAACCTCGGGTCGTATGTTTAAAGAAAAAAACCACAAAATGCTTATAGAGGCTTTTTCTAAAATCAGCGATAAAGTAACAGATAATTTAATTATTTATGGTGAAGGACCATTAAGAGAAGAATTAGAGTGCTTAATAAAAGAAAAGGGATTAACCGAAAGAGTGTTTTTACCAGGACATACAGAGGATATTATTGATTGTGTAAAAGGTGCAAAAATGTTTGTGCTTTCGTCAGATTGTGAAGGTATGCCGAATGCATTACTTGAAGCTATGGCACTTGGGGTGCCTTGTATTTCTACCGATTGCCCATGTGGTGCACCGAGAGAAATTATAAATGATGGTGAAAATGGATTTTTAGTACCAGTTAATGATGCGAATTTTTTAGCAGGAAAAATGCTTGAACTTATCAATAATGAAAGATTGCAAAATAAATTTTCTCGAAAAGCTCGTGAGTCGGCAACAAAATTTAAGCCGGATAAAATTTTCCTCGAATGGGAAAAAGTGATTTTAAACAAGTGAAAATGGATTATTATGCATTTAGCTTAGAAAATTTTAATATTTGCTTTTTTGAAGATTTTTTTAATGTATAAAAGTAAGTTAGGTGATAGTATGAATATAATAAAAAAACTAGTTAGATATGTTGTGGACGAGGATTATAGATTTTCAGTAAACAATTATTTAGGATTGTATAAATCAATAGAAGATGAAGATCTTTTGAAAAGGTTTTATAAACTTCGCATGGGAAAAGAACTTAATCTTGAGAATCCGCAAACATTTAACGAAAAACTCCAGTGGCTTAAACTTAATGATCGTAATCCTTTATATACGAAATTGGTAGATAAATGTGATGTAAAGAAATATGTGTCAGGTATTATTGGTGAAGAATATATAATTCCTACTTTAGGGATTTGGGATAAGCCTGAAGATATAGATTTTGAAACTCTTCCGGAGCAGTTTGTTTTAAAATGCACTCACGATTGCGGAGGGTTGGTTATATGCAAGGATAAGAGAAAATTAGATAAAAAACAAGCTATACATAAATTAAATAAATCTTTAAAGAGGAATTATTATTGGATTAGCAGAGAGTGGCCTTATAAAAATGTTAAACCACGAATAATAGCAGAAGAATATATGGAAGATACCGAGACATCAGAACTCAGAGATTACAAATTTTTCTGTTTTAATGGTCAACCCAAAGCTTTATTTGTGGCAACAGAGCGTCAACTTCCTGGAGAAGAAGTGAAGTTCGATTTTTTCGATATGGAATACAATCATTTAAATATTAAAAACGGACACCCAAATGCAAAAAAATTACCTAAAAAGCCACTTCAGTTTGAATTAATGAAAGAATTAGCAAGAAAACTTTCTAAAGATATTCCACAAGTACGAGTTGATTTTTATGAGGTGAATGGAAAAGTTTATTTTGGCGAAATGACGTTTTTCCATTTTGGCGGTATAGTTCCTTTTGAGCCAGAAGAATGGGATTATAAGTTCGGTGAATGGATAGTTTTGCCTGAAAAACAATGAAATATATTTCAAATAAATTTAGTTTATAGAGTTTTTTAATCGACAAGAAAACAGAGGTGTATGAGACAAAGAAATGGTGGATTCTAAAACAATAGCACAATCAACGAAATGGTCTGCAGTATCAGAGGTTTTAGCAAAAATGGCTTCGCCTTTGGCTAATATTGTTTTGGCACGTCTTCTTGCCCCTGAAGTGTTTGGTTTGGTGGCGAGTTTTACTGCAGTAACCGCTTTTGCTGAAGTCTTTACTGATGCAGGATTTCAGAAATTTATTGTTCAACATGAGTTTAAAGGTGATAAGGAACTGTATGATTATACTACAGTTGCTTTCTGGACCAATATGTTCTTTTCGATCACAATATGGTTAGGTATATTTACATTTCGTGCACCAATAGCTAATTTTATTGGTAGTCCTGGGTATGGTACAGAGGTAGCAACATTATCTTTGCTTATACCTGTTCATGCTCTATCTAGTATACAGAATGCGCTTTATAGAAGAGCGTTTCGCTTTAAACAATTGGTTCCTATTAGATTCGTATCATCTCTTGTGCCAATTGTGGTAACTATACCATGTGCAATATTTTTCAAGAATGTATGGGCTATAATTGTGGGTAATCTTGCAAAAGAAGTGATTACCGCTATTATGCTGACATATAATTCTAATTGGAAGCCTAAATTGTTTTATAAGTTTGCATATTTAAAAAATATGATTTCTGATTGTCTATGGCTTTTAGGTGACTCATTGATGATATGGATAACATCTTATGCCTCGGTTTTTATAGTTAATAGATATCTTGATATGTACTACACCGGTATTTTTAGAACAGGCGTAAACACCATACAACCATACCTCGGGATGGTATTTATAATAACTTCTCCCGTGTTGTTTTCTGCATTATCAAGACTTCAAAACGACACTGAGGAGCGCAATCGGGTTTTTCTTGATTATCAAAAATATGCATCTTATATTGTTGTACCAATGGGACTATTTGTTTTCGTGTATCGCGATTTAGTTACAACTCTTTTGTTAGGAAGTGCTTGGATGGAGGCATCACTACTGATAGGTTGTACTGGTTTGGTAATACCATTTTCCACACTCATTGGTCAATATAACAGTGTATATTTCAGGTCGGTAGGAAAGGCAAATATTGCGATGATAGTTCAAGGAATATATACTATCGTTATAATTGTATTACTTTTGTTCGCTGTAAGATATCCATTTAAAATTTTAAGTGTTGTCGGAGGTTTATATCCACTGACATACAGTGTCATTTCGATATTAGGATTAAAATTTGCTTTTAAATTTAAGATTAGCAGAGTTACACGTGTTTTACTGCCATCAATAATAAGTTCTGTTGTTGCCGCAGTGCTCTCATATGCAATAATGAATTTCTTTAGTGGCGCAATATGGTGGCAACTTATTAGTGTTACTGTTTCGTGTTTAGCGTACCTGATTGTTTTAATGTGTATTCCTCAATCAAGAAAAGCAATAGTGGGTACATCAGCATTTAAAAAAATAAAGAAAAATATTCTTAAGTAATTTTTTGAAATTAGTTCTGTAATTAACTTGATGAAAAAATGTAAAAAGCTTTGTTTCATATTGAAACAAGGCTTTTTTTGTGTTATGATAAAACAGTGTATATTATTGAAAGGAGAGATTTTATGAAATTGCAGAAATTAAAAAGCGTTTTAAGAAAAATACCTGGAATGTCATTTTTAGCATACCTGAGATATTTTTATTTTATTTCTCCTGTAACAGCCTTATTGCGAAAGATGAAGGTGTATAAATATAGAAAAACACCCGAATATGATGAAATAAAAAAGCTGAAAAACACTAAATTGGGTGAGGCTTGTGTCTTAGTTGGCAACGGACCAAGTGTCAAAATGAGTGATTTGGATTTAATTCAGCAGAGTGGTATTGATTCATTTGGTGCTAATCGTATATTAGATATTTTAGATAAAACCGAATGGCGTCCTACATATTTAAGTGTTATGGACCCAACGTTTATTACTAATAAAAATATCAGAACTCATACACCAGAAGAGTATTCAAAACAAATAGAAGAAAGTGGTGTGAAATATGCATTTCTCATTCACTTGCTCAAAGACGTTCTTGTTCCGTCAGAAAAACATATATACACATACGTGAATTTTGCAAAAACATATTCAGTAGATTTAATGCCTTTTTCTGATGATGCAAGTGTTTATGTGAGCGATTTGGGGAATGTTATTTCGTATTCAATTCAAATTGCATATTATCTTGGTTACAGAAAAATTTATATATACGGAATTGATGGAACATACCCTAAATATCTTGATATTGATGGAAAATTTAAAATCAGAGAGATTTCTAATGCCCACGTTGAAGGTATCAGAACTAATTCTTATGATGCAAAGAAATCGGTAGCGGCTAAATCAAGATATTTTGCTATTAAAGAAGGCGGTTATGCAGATTCGAGAAAAGATAATAAAGGTTATAATATGTGCAGAGAGTTTGCAGAGAAAAACGGAATGGAAATAATCAATTTAACCCACGGTGGTGCGATTGAAAATTTTGAAAGACAAAACTTTTATGATATATTCAAAAAATAAATCTGTATGAGAGATATTTAACTATGAATTCAAAGTATAAAACATTATTTAAGAATGTTGGATTGCTGACTATAAGCAATTTATCATCTAAATTATTAGTGTTTTTATTGGTTCCGCTTTACACAAGTGTTTTAACCACAGAAGAGTACGGCACTTACGATTTGGTTGTGACATCTGTTCAGTTGGTGTTTCCGATATTAACGCTGAATATTGTAGATGCAGTTATGCGGTTTTCTATGCGACAAGATTTAGCGGTAGAAAAAATAGCTTCAATAGGTATGGGCTTTATTTTAAAAAGTATACCTGTTGTAATTGCATTATTACTTATAATTTATAAATTCAATATTTTCCCACAAATAACGCCTTTTGTATGGTTTGCATTTTTTTATTACCTGTTTTATGTACTGAACCAATATTTTATTCAGCTTGCAAAGGGTTGTGAAAAAGTTAAGGATATGGCAATTGCAGGTATAATCAGCACAGTAACAATGGTTGCATTTAATGTGATTTTTTTACTTGTAATTAAGCTTGGTCTGTTCGGGTTCTTTCTTGCAAACACACTTTCGTTGGCGTTAGCCGTGGTTTATTTTGCTATAAGGTTAAAAATCTTTAAGCTTGTTAAATTTAATGTTAAAGATAAAGCCTTAAAAAAGGAAATGCTCAAATATTGTGTTCCGCTTATAACTGTTGCTTTAAGCTGGTGGGTAAACAGCTCAGCAAGTAAATATATTGTTTCGGCAATTTGTGGCGTTGCTGCTAACGGACTATTATCAGTTGCATATAAAATTCCTAATATTATAAGTATGATACAAGGTTTATTTATGCAAGCCTGGCAGATTTCTGCAATAAAAGAAAATAAATCGGAAGATGCGAAAAAGTTTTATTCTGATACCTTTACATTTATGAATATGGCGTTGGTTATAGCTTGTTCTGCATTTGTTTTGTTCAATAAATTCATTGCAAAGCTTCTTTTTGCTAATGAATTCTATGGCGCGTGGGAATTTGTGCCGTTTTTAATGGTAGCGAGTGTGTTTAATGCAGCAACCGGATATCTTGGTCCTATTTTAGCGGCAGAGAATAAAACAAAACCAATGGCAAAATCAGCAATTTACAGTGCTGTTGTAAATATTGCTCTTGCGGCAGTGCTTGTTTATTTTATGGGGATTCAAGGGGCAACAATTGCAACAATGATAGCAAGTCCTGTAAGTTATTTTATAAGGCATAAAGCGTTAGGCTTTATTCTGAACAACAAAGCTCATAAGTGCAATATAATCTCCTGGGGGTTACTTGTTTTACAGGCGGTTGTAGCAATTTATACTGATTGGTATATTATTCAGGCGGTTATAATTGCCGTTATGATTATTGTATATAGCAAACAAATAAAGCTCTTAGTTGAAGCAGGTTTAAGTGTAGTTAAAAATATAAAAAAATAAAAATTGTGTGTAGTAGGTGAAAACTGTGAAAATAATAGCAATAATGCCAATAAAGCTTAATAACGAAAGATGTCCGGGCAAAAATACAAGAATGCTTGGTGAAAAACCGCTTCTTCAATATGAGTTGGACTCATTGTTGAAAACAAAAATGGTTGATAGCGTTAATGTTTTTTGCAGTTCTGAAGATGTAATTCCATTTTTACCGGATGGAGTGAATTTTGTTAAACGTTCAGAAGAATTAGATTTGCCTACATCAAACTTTACACAAATATTTACAGCATTTATGGCTGTGTGTGATGCGGATATATATGTGTATGCTCACGCAACAGCACCATTTATAACAGTAGAAACAATGAAGGAATGTATAGAAGCTGTAAAAAGTGGTAAGTATGATTCAGCTTTCTGTGCTGTAAAGCTGCAGGATTATTTGTGGAAAAATGGTGAGCCATTAAATTTTGATGCTACTAATGTTCCACGAACACAGGATTTAGAGCCTATTTATCAGGAAACTTCAGGTGTTTATGTATTTACAAAAGAAGTGTTTGAAAAACATCATAGAAGAATAGGATTAAATCCTTTTATTAAAGAGGTTTCATTTAAAGAATCAGTTGATATTGATAATCCTGAAGATTTTGATTTAGCAGAGGCTTTGGTAAACATTGATTTTTAATTATTAAGGAGAAACTAATGGGCGCATTAAAAGTACTTGACGTTACATTACGTGATGGTGGCTGTGTAAATAATTTTAATTTTGGTCAGACTTATATGGAAAAGATTCTTTCTGCACAAGAAGAATCAGGTGTTGATTATATAGAAATGGGTTATATTGATGAACAAAAAGGTTCAGAAAGTGGCAGAACTCAATATATAAATGAACAAGTGATTTCTAAAACAATATTGAAGAATAAAAAGTCTGGTATTAAATATGTTGCGATGATGGATTTTGGGAAGTTTAACGTTGATAATCTTGGAGAAAGAACGCCTGAAAGCATTGATGGTATAAGACTCGCTTTTCACAAAAAAAATTGTAAGGATATGATTTCCTTAGGAAGAAAAATTATTGAAAAAGGCTATGAGTTTTTTGTTCAACCAATGATAACCCTTCGCTATACTGATGCAGAATTGATAGAGCTTATTGATTTAGTGAATAAAGAACTCCCGGATGCATCAGGATTTTATATTGTGGATACATTTGGTGAAATGCGTCCGAATGATATGAATCGAATAATGCATTTAGTAGACAATAATCTGATAAAGAGTATGACATTAGGCTTCCATTCCCACAATAATTTGCAGATGTCATATTCTAATGCAATATCTATGCTACAATTTCCAACCACAAGAAATCTGATGCTGGATAGCTCAATTATGGGAATGGGTAAGGGTGCCGGCAATCTTAACACAGAGCTTTTATTGGAACACTTAAACACATTTTATAATAAAAATTATAATATTGCGCCATTACTTGAAGTGATTGATAAGGTTATTAACCAGATACATTCTGAGTTTTATTGGGGATATGCACCAGAATATTATTTATCTTCAGCAAATCATTGTACACCAAGCTATGCAAGTCATTTTTATAATAAGCATATGCTTCCGATTGAGCAGGTTGGCGAGTTATTGTCATTAATTCCGGAAGAAAAAAGAATCTCTTTTGACCAGGCTTTTGCTGAAGAATTGTATCGTGAATTCAACGAAAGTAAGGTTGTTGATGATACTTCTGCTGTTAATGATTTGAAAACAGAGTTTTCTGGTAAAAAGGTGTTACTTGTAGCACCTGGAAAAAATGCTGGTGAGAATTTAGCAAGAATAAAAGAAGCTTCTTTACAGGAAGATGTAATTACGATTGGTCTTAATTCAACATTTGATATTGAATTTGATTATCTGCTTACAACGCGTAAAGATATTTATGATTCGGCAGTAATTGAAGGTAAAAATGTTATTGTGCCATCAAATGTTTCTAAGGGTGGTCGTGGTAACGTAAAAATTCTTAATTATAAAAACTGGATTGAGGTTGATGAAAGAACTCACGACTCGTCTTCTGTTATAGCGTTAAATTTATTGGAGGCGTGTGGTGTTAAGCACGTGCTTCTGGCTGGTTTTGATGGTTTTTCTGTTGATATTAATAAAAATTATGCCGACCCTAATATGCGCCGTCCTGTAAATATAGAGCAAGCCAATAGAAGAAATGCTTACTATAAAGGCTTTATAAATCGTAAAAAGAAAAATGGTATGACAGTAGAATTTGTTACGGAGTCGCTTTATGAAGATTAAATTTCTCGTTATGGATGTTGATGGTACATTAACAGATGGAAAAATATATATGGGTAATAATGGTGAAATGTTCAAGGCTTTTGACATTAAAGATGGTTGTGGCATTAAAAATCTTTTACCCCAAAAAGACATTGTACCGGTAATAATTACAGCTCGCAAAAGCGATATTTTACTCAATAGATGTAAAGAATTGGATATTACACATATTTATCAAGGTATCAGCGATAAATTTAAATGTCTTGAAGATATTATAAACAAGTTCAATAAAGATGGCAACCAGTATTCTTTGGAGAACGTTGCTTATATTGGTGATGATATTATAGATTTACCTTGTATGCTACCAATAAAATCAGCAGGTGGTTTAATTGGTTGCCCTAAAGATGCTGTTAAAGAAGTTTTAGAAATTTCAGATTTTATAAGTTCAAAAGATGGTGGCAATGGTGCTGTCAGAGAATTTATAGAATGGATTATTTAAAGTAATAATAAATATAAAAAGTTCTCGTTTCTTATTGAAGCGAGGCTTTTTTTATGCTATAATGTATCAGTATATATAAAAAATGGTGTAGTGTGCCGTTTTTGTGAAGAAGTTTAAATGTTGTTATACATAAAAATATAATGAAAAGAGAAAAATGAATGAACATTAAAATTGATAGTAGTACAAAAATGCGAATACTGAAAATTGTTCATATAGGAATAACCTGGGCGATGTTTTTTGTATGCTGGACAATCTTCTATAAAAAAGATGAATCTGCTTTGCATGCTCGTTTTGACTTTTTGATGAGTGTGATTTATGCGCTTATAATCTTTATTCTTGGCAGAGTTTATCATATGTATGAAATCGGATTTTCAAAGGTTTCAGAGCTTGTTTATGCTCAGTCACTTGCTACTACGATTTCTTTGGCGATAATTGTTGTAGCACACGTTTTTGCATTCCTTTGGTACCCTGACCCTATATTACCGCTTTTAGTGTTATATGTAATTCAGTTAGGGTTAAATCTTTTGTGGACTTACGTTGCAAATAAAATTTATTTCGCTTCAAATCCACCTCAGAAGACCATTGTTCTTTACAGAAATGAAGAAGATTTAGAAAGACTCAGCGAGGTTTCAAAATTCCCGCAAAAGTTTGATATTCAGGAATATCTCAAATGCGATATGGCTGATTACAGAGATTTATTAAAGGCGATTGAACCATACGAGGTTGTTTTTGCGGTTGGCGTTTCAGCTACTCTCAGAAACTCAATTGCTAAAGAGTGTGTTGACACAAATAAACAAGGCTATTTTGTTCCACACGTTGGCGATATTATTATGATGGGCTCACGTCACGTTGTTCAATTCAGCACACCTGTTATGAGCGTTAGCCGTGCATATCTTCAGCCTGAATATCTTGTTATAAAACGCGCGATAGATGTTATAGTTTCTCTTGTAGGAATTGTAGCTCTCAGCCCACTTATGGCAATAGTTGCAATTGCGATTAAAGCGTATGATGGTGGCCCTGCACTTTATAAGCAGACTCGCCTTACCAAAGATGGCAAGCATTTTAAAATATTAAAATTCAGAAGTATGAGAGTTGATGCAGAAAAAGATGGCGTTGCTCGTCTTGCAGCTGAAAAGGACGATAGAATTACACCAATTGGCAAGGTTGTCCGGGCTTGTCGTTTTGATGAGCTTCCACAGCTTTTCAATATTTTAAAAGGCGATATGACTATTGTAGGTCCAAGACCTGAAAGACCTGAGATTGCTTCTAAGTATGAAGAGGTTTTACCATCTTTCAGATTGAGACTTCAGGTGAAGGCTGGTCTTACGGGTACTGCTCAGGTATATGGTAAATACAATTCTACACCTTACGATAAGCTTGAAATGGACCTTTTGTATATTAAGAATATGTCTTTGTTTGAAGATATAAAACTGATGTTTGCAACTATAAGAATTTTATTCCTTAAAGATAGCACAAGTGGTGTAGAAGCAGGGCAGGTTACTGCGGTTAAGGATGTTGAAGATATTGAATCGCAGAATAATATGGCAGAGATGTAAAGCAGCTGTATTTTAAAAAGGAGTGAGAATGTGTGGTAATTTTGCATATAGCACGTGTTTCAGATGACCCATACAATGGTGTGTGTAATGTTGTACCTATGCACGTTATTTCACAGCAGGCTCATATTGAGGTTGCATTACTCAATATAACTCCTAATCGAATAGAAAATATAAAAACACAATTCACTTGCGAAAAAAAGATATCTGATTTGACAGAGCCGTTTAATAAACCGGATTTAGTTGTTTTTCACGAGATATATTTTTCATCATATCTTTCTTATAGCAGAGAATTAAGGAAAAGAAAGATACCATATATTATAATTCCTCATGGTGGTTTAACTACGGATGCACAAAAAATAAAAAAATTAAAAAAACAAATAGCTAATCCACTTCTTTTTAATCGTTTTATTAATGGTGCAAAGGCAGTGCAATGTCTTTCGCAATTTGAAATGGGTGCAACAAAAAAGCATAACACAAAGTTTGTGGCAACAAATGGTATAGCTGTTCCAGAAATAAAAAAAGCTTCGTTTAACGAAGAAAAGATTGAATTTGTTTATATTGGCAGAATTGCAATGTATCATAAGGGCTTGGATATTTTATTAGAAGCTGTTAGTCATATTAAAGAGTATCTTGAAGAGCAAAAGTGTATTTTTTCAATTTATGGTCCTGCATCAGAAAATGAGTATAGCAAACTTGTTGAAATGATTGAAAAATATGGCTTGAAAGGCATAGTTAAGCTTTGCGATGCAGTCAGCGGTAAAGAAAAGGAAAAAGCATTGTTGGATGCCGATGTATTTATTCAGACTTCAAGGTTTGAGGGAATGCCTATGGGTATTCTGGAGGCACAAAGCTATGGAGTTCCGTGCCTTGTTACAAAAGGTACAACTTTAGGTGATTTTATTAAGAAATATGACTCTGGCTGGGTTTCAGAAACTGATTCTGAAGCAGTTGCCGGGATTATAAAAAAAGCAATCAGCGACAGAGCTCATTGGGAAAATAAAGCTATGAATTCCAGAAAAATGATAGAATCAGAATTTTCGTGGGATAAAGTAAGCTCTGAAGCTATTAAACATTACGAAGAAATATTACATAAATTTTAAAATCTAAGGGAGCATTAAAAATGTCGACGTGGAATCGTGGTAAGCAGCGCATAACATATTTTTTGATGTTGTGTGTCTTGATATGTCCGTTTGTTTTACGGCGTGTGGGTGAAGGTGTTTTACTATCTTCTTCAATAGGTATTATGATTATATGTATGCTTTTGTTTTTTAGTACGTCGGTCAATATAACCACCGTTATAAGAAGACGAGAGTGGGCAATATTTATAGTCACAATACTGCTATTGCTTATTTCGTTAGTTAAAAACAGAAGCTTCGGTGTTGTAATAACATACTTAAATATGTGTATGTTCCTTATATTGCTTAACAATGTTTCATTCACTTTAAGACAAGTGCAATTTATAAGGCTTCTTACAATTGTCTTGTTATATCTTCTTGTTTCAGATTTTAAATTCCGTTGGAAATATGGTATTTTATGGGTGTATGATGGATATGACAACATCAACCTGAATACATACGGAATATTATTGCTTGTTTTATATTTTAATGTTGTTTCTCTTATAGGTTTACTGGTTAAAAAGAGGTGGATAAGAGATATAGCTTTTGTTGTAGCAACAGGTGTTGCTCTTTATTACATCTGGCAGACAGCTTGTCGTTCGGCTATTATTTCTATACTCTTTTTAGTAGGAATTATATTTATTGAAAGATTAAATTACAGAAAAATCTTATTTTTACTTGTTCTTGCGGGTGCGATTGTTCCTATTCTTTATATTTCATCATACGAGGTTCTGGGTGATTTCCAGCTTCTTGGTAAATCATTATACACAGGTAGAGAGGCAGTTTGGCTTCACACCTGGGAGATTATAAAGGATGCGCCTATTTTAGGCTCGGGTACAAGCGAGAGTCTTGTTATCAGTATCGGTGAAATTACAGACTCTGCACATAATATTTACTTAGCATTCTGGAAGACAGTTGGTCTTGCGCCGACATTATTATTTGTATGGTGCCTTCTTAATGGTCGTCACGTTGACGAAATGACACCACATAACGTGTTGTCTAAAAAAGCATTCCTCGCTTGTATGGTTGTTAGCCTTGTTGAAACATTATTGAATGATGCTAACTATAACTTCTTGTTTATGATGTTATTGATGGAGGTCGATGAAAACTCGGCTGTAAAGAGGAGATTTATCTGATGATTCCAAAAAAGATTCATTATTGCTGGTTTGGTGGCAAACCATTAAACAAGCTTGGTAAAAAATGTCTTAAAAGTTGGAAAAAGCATTTTCCTGATTACGAGATTATTGAATGGAATGAAAGCAATTTTGATTTTAATTGCTGTCAGTATGTAAAAGAGGCTTACGAAGCAAAAAAATGGGCTTTTGTGTCTGATTATGCTCGCTATAAAATTCTTTATGAACAAGGTGGCATTTATTTTGATACAGATGTTGAGGTTATAAAAGACTTCGGGGATATTTTAGAAAAAGGTTCATTTATGGGCTGTGAAAACACAGATTATAAAAAAGCAATAGCAATAAATCCGGGTTTGGGGTGTGCTATGTCACCAGGGCTCGATTTTTGTCGAGAAATACTTGATGATTACGAAAAAAGCTCTTTTTTAAATGAAGATGGTTCACCCAATTTGTACACCATTGTAGAGCGTACAACTGAGCTGCTAAAAAAATATGGTTTGAAAGAAAAAACAGATGAGATTCAGCAGGTTGCAGGAATAAATATTTTTCCGGTAGAATACTTTGCTCCTATTGATATGCGTAATGGTAAGATTACTATTACAGAAAAAACCCGCTCGATTCATCGTTATGCAGCAAGCTGGGAAAGTAAATACAATGTTTTACGCGGGAAAATATATCGTTTTATAAGTGTACATTTCGGAGAAAAAATAGCATTTGTTTTCAAGAAACTTTTAGGTAAAAAAAATAAAGAGATAAGACAATAAATTTATAGGAGAATTAATTATGTCTAAAAATGAAGCATTGTTTCTTTCACAATCTTATATGGATACGTGGGACGACTATGAAAGGTCATTAAATCGTGAAGGCTTTCCTGTGTGGGACTATATTATATTAACCGCATCAAATGAAAACCAGGCTGAAGGCTTCAGAGCACAAATAAATGAAAGATTAAACCAAGGGCTTTTGCCTTACGCAACTCATTTTGCAGTTATTCCGGACAGAGATGGCAAACGTGTTGGTAGTGGCGGTGCTACCTTAGGAGTAATAAAATATATTGCAGAGCATATCGGGAAGAATGACTTTTCAGGACTTCGCATTCTTGTAATTCACTCAGGTGGTGACTCAAAGAGAGTTCCGCAGTATTCTGCCCTCGGAAAGCTTTTCTCACCCGTACCACATAAATTGCCAAATGGTAGAAATGCAACTCTTTTTGATGAGTTTATGATGTCTATGTCAAGTGTGCCTGCGCGTATACGTGAGGGTATGGTGCTTCTTTCAGGTGATGTTCTCTTACTCTTTAATCCACTTCAAATAGATTATAGTGGTAGCGGTGCTGCTGCAATTTCATTTAAAGAAAAAGTAGAAGTAGGTAAAAACCACGGGGTATTTTTACGTGGTGAAGATGGTTGTGTAGAGAAATTCCTTCACAAACAGACAGTTGAAGCATTACAAGGCTTTGGTGCTGTGAACGAAAATGGTAAGGTTGATATTGATACGGGTGCAGTAATTTTTTCTGTTGAGATGTTAAAATCACTTTATTCATTAGTTTCAACAGAAGAAAAATATAATAAATACGTAAACGAAACAGTTCGTCTTTCACTTTATGGTGACTTTTTATATCCGTTGGCAACCGATTCTACTCTTGAAAAGTTTTATGAAGAAAAGCCAGAGGGTGAATTCTGTGAGGAGCTCAAAAGCGCACGTGAAGTGGTATGGGAAATTTTAAGACCATACAGAATGAAACTTTTAAGACTTTCACCTGCGAAATTTATTCATTTTGGTACAACAAAAGAAATACTTGAGCTTATGTCAGGTGGAATAGAAAATTATAAAGAGCTTGGCTGGAGTAATCACATTAACAGCAGTATTACAAAAGCTACCGCTGGTTATAACAGTGTTTTATCTGATAAAGCGAAGATTGGCAAGAATTGTTATTTAGAAGTTTCTTTCGTTCATAGTAAAGCAAAAATAGGCGATAATGTACTTCTTTCTTATGTTGATATTCACGATGAGGTAATTCCATCGGATGTTGTTATTCACGGTCTTAAGCAAAAGGATGGAAAATTCGTTGCGAGAATTTATGGCGTTAATGATAACCCAAAAGAGGATAAGCTTTTTGGGAAGCCACTTAGCGAAATTTTTCCTGAAAGCATCTGGTCAACTGATGACCATACTTTATGGAGTGCTGAGATTTATCCTGCCTGTGATACTATTGAAGAAGCAGTTAAGGCTTCTCTTAATATTTATGAAATAGTGAATGGTAATGGTGATATAAATAAGCTTTTAGCATACGACAGAAAATCTCTTCAATCAGGCTTTAACGCTGCAGACCCTGATGCAATTATTGCGTGGGATAAGCGTATGCAGGAGTTAGTTCGTATGGATGGTATTGCAAAGCTTATCCGTACAGGAAAACCTGCAACAGAAGCCAAGAATATTTTAAGGTCGGACAAGCTGACAATAATTCAGGAGCAATGGTTAGAAAAACGTCTTTTAAGAGCTGATTTCAGTGAAAAAATCCGTCTTTTCTATTATCTTGGTGTTGCTCTCGGCGGTCAGAAGGGTACAGAGTTTATAGGTAAAAGCTTTAATCTGATTTCAGATGGAATTTTAAAAGAAACAGTAAGTAACTTAAAATATAATGAAAACTGCAGAATAGCAAAAGATAAGCACACAGTAAGATTACCACTTCGTGTAAATTGGGGCGGTGGCTGGAGTGATACTCCACCTTATTGTAATGAAAAGGGTGGCGCAGTTCTTAATGCAGCAATTCTTCTCAACGGTGAGAAGCCAGTTGAAGTGACACTTGAAAAAATTTCTGAGAAAAAGATTGTTTTTGATAGTCGTGATATGGATGTTCACGGGGAATTTACAGAAATTACCCCACTTCAGGCTACAGGTGACCCTTACGATGTGTTTGCACTTCAGAAGGCGGCACTTCTTGCTTGTGGAATTATTCCAAGCGAGGGTGGAAATCTTAACGAGATTTTAGAACGTCTTGGTGGCGGATTTGTTATGCACTCTGAAGTAACAAATGTACCAAAAGGTAGTGGGCTTGGTACAAGCTCGATTCTTTCGGCGGCTTGTGTAAAAGCAATATTTGAATTTATGGGCATACCACATACTGAAGATGACCTCTATGGCTATGTTCTTGCAATGGAGCAGATTATGTCAACAGGTGGCGGTTGGCAGGACCAGGTTGGTGGTGTAGTAAATGGTGTTAAATTTATTACTGCAATGCCAGGACTTATTCAGGATATTAAGGTGAAAAAACTTGAAATTCCAGAAGAAGCTATGAAAGAGCTTAACGAGCGCTTTGTGCTTATTTATACAGGTCAGAGAAGACTCGCAAGAAATCTTTTGAGAGACGTCGTTGGCAGATATATAGGTAACGAACCAGATTCTGTATTTGCACTTAATGAAATTCAGCGAGTAGCAGCTCTTATGAGGTTTGAGCTTGAGCGTGGTAATATTGATGAATTTGCAAAGCTTCTTGATTATCACTGGGAGCTTTCTCAGAAGGTTGATAGTGGTTCAACCAATACATTAATTGACCAGATTTTTGCAAGCATCAAAGATTACACAGCAGGCAAGCTTGTTTGTGGAGCAGGCGGTGGCGGCTTCTTACAGGTTGTTTTAAAATCCGGAGTTTCAAAGGAAGCTGTACGTAAAACATTAAAATCAGTATTCCAGGATTCAGATGTGGATATCTGGGATTGTGAAATAATATAAAGCTGAGGTAGTAATGGAACAATCAAAAATAGACAGAATAAATTTTTTAGCAAGAAAATCACGTGAAAGTGGTCTTACAGAAGATGAGAAAAAAGAGCAACAAAAGCTCAGAGCCGAATATGTAGCCGCTTTCAGAAAAAATCTTGTTAACACACTTGAATCAACAATTGTTGAACGTCCTGATGGTACTCGTTTACCTCTTGTTGAAAATAATAAGCTTAACAAGAAATTGAAATAATTTATGGCAGAGATAAGAAAAGCAGAAATCGGGGATTTAGAAAGAGTTGAATATATCTGCAGAATGACTGCGGATGAGGAGTCAATAAAAGATGAAAAAGCGGGTAGGATTGTTTCGCTTATTTATTCAACTTATTATATCGAAGAAGAAATTGACAATTGTTTTGTTCTTGTTGATAATGGTGAGGTTGTCGGTTATATAATTTCTTCCACAAATCCTTTGAAGCTTAATAAAAAGTATAAAGAGAAATATATAAAGCAAATTAAAAAAATAGATAAAAAATCTGCTTTAATGGCAAGGTTTATTCCTGTGCCGTATCTACTTTTAAGATTTAAATATCCTGCTCATCTTCATATAAATCTTTTGCCCGGTTATCAGAGTAAAGGCTATGGCACTTTAATGATTAATTCACTTTTAGATGAATTAAAAGAGAAAAAAGTTAAAGCTGTTATGCTTCTTGCAGCTGCTGAAAATACTGGTGCTATCAGGTTTTATGAACGAAACGGCTTCAAAAAATTTATTACCGCTTTCGGCGGTGTGGGAATGTATAAGAAAATAAGATAGGTTAGGACTTGAGAATTTTGAAAAAACCAATTACGGCAATAGTTTTAGGGGCGGGGCACCGTGCTATGGTGTATGCTGATTATTCATTAAAGCATCCCGACGAATTAAAAATAGTTGGTGTTGCAGACCCAGATGAATATCGCAGAAAAATGGTAATGGAAAAATTTGGCTTTCCGGAAGAAAATTGCTTTGTGGATGCCGAAGCTCTTTCAAAGGTGCCGAAATTTGCTGATGCTATAATTAACGGCACAATGGATGAGCAACACGTGGAAACATCGCTTCCGTTACTTAAAATGGGATATGATATGCTCTTAGAAAAGCCTTTTTGTGTAAATAAGGCGGAGATGAAAGAGCTGTTGGATGTTGTAAACGAGCAAAAAAACAAGGTTATGATATGCCACGTGCTTCGTTACAGTCCATTTTATCTGAAATTTAAAGAAAAAATACAAAGTGGGGAGCTTGGTGACATAATCAATATTCAAACCATTGAAAATGTCAGCTACCATCATATTGCAACCTCATTTGTAAGGGGTAAGTGGGGAAACAGTGAAAAATGTCACACCTCAATGCTACTTGCAAAATGTTGTCACGATATGGATATTATGATGTGGCTTATGTCACCCCTTAAACCAGTTACAGTTTCTTCTGTTGGTGCACGTATGCAGTACAGAAGTGAAAATGCACCAGAGAATTCGGGTACATATTGCCTTAAAGATTGTCCGTTGGTTGATACTTGTCGGTATAGTGCCAAAAAGCTTTATCTTGACCACTTGGGCTCCTGGGAATTTTATGTATGGAAAGAACTCGAAAGTGTAGAAAATCCTACAATGGAGCAACGAATCGAGCTTTTAAAAACAAGTGATTACGGCAGATGTGTATATAAATGCGATAATGACGTTGTTGACCACCAGAGTGTCTTAATAAATTTCTCAAATGGTGCAACAGGTACTCATAATATGATAGGTGGCGCAGCAGCTCCACTCAGAGTTCTTAAGGTTACAGGAACAAAGGGCGAGATTTATGGTGAGTTTGAAAGCAACGTAATTAAATTCACTAAAATCGACCCGAATAATGAAAATATGTATATAGAAGAAAGACTTGATATAGAAGATTTCGATTTGGATGGTCACGGTGGTGGTGACGATAATCTTACAGCCGACTTTATTAAGTTTGTTGCAGGTGAAAAGGTTTCTGTTTCGTGTACTTCAATATACGATTCTGTTGATGGTCATAACATTATTTTCTTAGCAGATGAGTCAAGAGAAGCAAACGGCGAATTAAAGTTTGTTGACAAACAGTAGAAAATGTTGTAAAATATTTTTACTTATGAAGTAAAATTCAATTTTATTTGGAGGGTATATAAAATGGAAGCACTTGCAGGTCTTAGCGGTGGTATTGAAATCATCAGTGGAATAATTTATAAAATCAATAGCCTTATAGTAGCTATAACAATGTTGATGGGTGGCGTTAGCATTCCTTCAACAGATACACGAATTTCTTATGCGGAGCCTGATGCAAAGCTTATGGCAGTTGTTTGGGGAGACACACAGCTTTGTAACTACAACCCTGAAAGAGAAATAAACTTTGTTGCTGCTTGTGACGATTTACAGAATTCAGCTACTCAGATAGATGCTCTTTTAGTTGCTGGTGACATTGTTGAAAATGGTTTCCAATCAGAATATGACAGTCTTACAGACGATTTAGAAAAAGTATCAAAGGTTGATAACTTCGTTATGTGTGCGGGTAACCACGATATAAGAATCCGTGATTATGAGCAATCAACACAGCGTTATTTTGATTTCACAAATAATCTTAATCCAAAAGATAAAGCAATTGATAATATCTGGTTTGAGTATGAGGTTGATGGTTATTCATTCCTTGTTGTCGGTTCAGATGAAATGCGCTTTGAAGATGCATATTTAAGTGACGCTCAGTTAGAATGGCTTGAAGAAAGAGTTGCAGCAATCTCTGCAAGTGGTAAACCAGTATTTGTTATGGGCCACTACCCATTAAGAGATACACACGGACTTCCTCTTACATGGGGCTCTTCACTCTGGGAGTCAGGTACAATCGGCGACCAGTCAGATATCGTTTATGAGCTTCTTAATAAGTATGATAACGTTTTCTATCTTACAGGTCACCTTCACACAGGTATCGGTCAATATACTTATGAAGAAATCGGTAACATTCATGGTATCAACGTTCCTTCAATCGGTATCACAAACAAAGATGGTGAATATAATAATGCAACTGGTGTAATTCTTGAAGTTTATGAAGATAAGGTTATTTCAAGAGCAAGAGATTTCGGCACTGGTGAATATATTCCAGAATATACAGTAACATACGAACTCGTATAAAATATCAAGGCTGTAGTGAGCACTCACTACAGCCTGTTTTTTCGCTCTTTTTCATTGACATTGCTTCGATTTAATAGTATTATTATACTGTATAATTATTTTTAGAAAAGGAGTGAAATATATGCACCTTATACCTACACCTACAAAGCTGGAAATTAAGTCTGGGTTTTATTATTTTGATAAAGAGCCAGAGGTTAAAAAAGAAATAAAACACTCATTCCAGAAAGATGAAAGCTATCGTCTTACTATTAATGAAAAAGGTGTTTTTATAGAAGGTGCAAGTGAAAAGGGCATATATTATGGCGAAACCACGCTAAAACAATTAATGTTCAACTACCGTGGCTGCCTTCCATTCCTTTATATTTCAGATGAGCCTGAATTCTCTTACCGTGGATTTATGCTTGACTCTTCAAGGCACTTTTTTACAGTAGAAGAGGTAAAGAAGATAATCGATGCCTGTGCACTTTTCAAATTAAATAAATTCCATTTTCACTTAACTGATGACCAGGGCTTCCGTTTCCAGATGGAAAAATATCCACTTCTCACAGAGGTAGGTAGCAAAAGAAGAGCATCAGAATTCAGCAGAGAAGAAAATGACCAGAATGAATATGCACACTATTACACAAAGGCAGAGCTTAAAGAAATAGTTGAGTATTGTCACGAAAGATATATTGAGGTTATACCAGAGTTCGATATCCCAGGGCACACAACATCATTAATTGCGGCGTATCCTGAAATATCGTGTAAGGGTGAAAAAACAGAACCCGAAACAAAAGGTGGAATATTCGAGAATATTTTATGTGTCGGTAAAGAGGAAACATTTAACGTTATTTATGCGGTAATTGACGAAATGTGCGAAATCTTTACAGATAAATATTTTCATATCGGTGGTGACGAAGCACCAAAGAAAAACTGGATAGAGTGCCCGCATTGTCGTGCTAAAAAGGATGAATTAGGTCTTAAGAATTTTCAGGAGCTTCAGGGCTGGTTAATGAATGAAATAGCAGGATATCTTAAGAAAAAAGGCAAATTCGCTATTTGTTGGAACGATGCTTTGAAGGGCGGTAATCTTGACTCTAATAATATGGCAGTTTCGTTGTGGCTTGAAAAAAATAATAAGAGTGTAGAGTGGGCTAATAGTGGCAACAAGCTTATTGTTGAATGTAATGTGCCATTATATGTAGATTATCCTTATGCAGTTAATTCATTGGAAAAAATATATAAATTCAAACCTAAAGAGCTAAAAGGTTTAACCGAAGTCGGTGAAAACTCAGTTTTAGGAATAGAATCACCAGCCTGGACTGAGCACATTAAAAATTTCGGGGAATTAGCATTTATGTGCTTCCCAAGATGGTTTGCGGTGGCTGAAACAGCCTGGAATGGTGGAAGCAAAAAGGGCTATTTACAGTTTTTGGGTACAGCACAGTTCTATTGCGATATTTTAAAGGAAATGAAAATACCGGCAAGTGATAAGAGCGAGTGGGATGGCAACCCGCAAAAGACTATAAAAGGTCTTATTAAACACGGGAAAAGAATATTGACACCAGAGAGTGTAGTTGATTTTTTGAGAATACAAAAAAATGAATTGTTAGGGGGCGACGAGTGATGCAGGAAATTAAATATTCAGTAATTGGTACTTCGTGGATAACAAACTCTTTTATAGAAGGCGCAAAATTAGTTGATGGTCTCCAGCTTGACGGCGTATATTCACGTTCAGAAGAAAAGGGGAATGCATTCGCTCAGGCGGTAGGAGCAAAAAGGGTTTTTAAATCTATTGAAGAGGTTGCAGATTCAGATACAGATTTTGTTTATGTGGCAAGTCCTAACTCGTGCCACTATGAACAGTGCAAATTCCTTTTAGAAAATAAAAAGCACGTAATCTGTGAAAAGCCTATTACAGTAACAAGTGAAGAATTTTCAAAATTATTCTTTTTAGCAGAAGAAAACAATGTAAGATATTTTGAAGCTATTATGTATATGCATACAAGTGCAAGATATGCTTTGAAGGAAGCAATTCAGAGCATTGGCAATATTACGTCAGCACATTTTGATTACTCGCAGTTGTCTTCAAAATATAATATGCTCTTAGCAGGTGGCTTGCCTAATATATTCAATCCTGAAATGAAAGCAGGCGCACTTAATGACTTGGGTGTTTATTGTGTTTACCCTGCAATAGATTTATTTGGTGAACCACAGGAGGTTACTGCGCTTCAGCATTTTCTCTTTACAGGAGCAGATGGTGCAGGTTCTGCAATATTAAAGTATAAGGATAAAATTGTAACAGTTACATATTCAAAGATTGCAGAAAGCAGAGCCCCATCACAGATTTTAGGTGATGAAGGTGCTGTAACTATTGACGCTGTTTCACAATTAAAAGGAATCAAGAATTTTGATAAAAAAGGTAATATTATTGACGAAATTACTTCAGAGGATAAAATAACACTTATGTCAAACGAAGCAAGAAGTATGTATAATTTTATAACCGATTTTGAAAAGAATAAAGGTCTTTATTATGAGTGTGCTGCAATGAGTCAGAAGGTTCTTAACTGTATGAAAAAAATGAGGACAGATAATGGCACAGAATGATATTTTGTCGTTGCAGAAAGAACTCAAGACACTTTTGCTCAGTGAGGGTGTAAGTGACGTCGGTTTTTCATATTTAGGTAATGCTGATACAGGTGAATTGCAGAATGCAGTGAGCATTGTAGTGAAGCTTTCAGATGCGATTATTGATGAAATTACTTTGGAACCGACTCCTACATATTTTAATCATTACAGAACGGTTAATGCATTTATTGACCGTTGTCTTTTAAAAGCAGGTTTGTTTTTAGAGTCAAAGGGCTATAAATATATAACAGTAGCAGCTTCTCAGAGTATGCCGGGTACACCCTTTAACGGCAGATTTTCTCACAAAGAAGCGGCAAGAAAAGCGGGTCTTGGCACAATAGGTAAAAATTCATTGTTTTTACATAAAGAATATGGTGCGAGAGTAAGGCTTGGCACAATAATTACAGATTGTCCCGTAGAAAGAGATTGTGAAAAAGCAAACGATATTTGTAAAGGTTGTAATTTGTGTGTCAAAGCGTGTCCGTCGGGTGCTATTTTAGGTAATGATTGGCACGAGGGTGTAAAACGAGAAGAAATTTTCAGCCCACAAATATGTAGCGATTATATGAAAAAAGCGTATCATCATATTGGTCGTGGTGTAGTTTGTGGTATATGTATGAAGGTTTGTCCTGCTAATAAAAATTGAATACGTAACTATAAAAACTAAAGGTGGTGATTTTATGGCAAAAATTCTTGTTGCAGATGATGAACAGTTAATAAGAAAGCTTATTAACGATTGTCTTTCTAAATCTGGTCACGAAATATTAGAAGCAGCAGATGGGCTTGAAGCTATTAATATTTTCAAGAAGAATAAAGATATTGATATGGCTCTTCTTGATATTATGATGCCTGAAATTGATGGCTGGGAGGTTTGCCGTAAAATCAGAGAAACAAGTGGTATTCCGATTATTTTAGTTTCTGCAAGAAGTCAGGATTTTGACCAGATTATGGGCTTTGAATCTGGTGCAGATGATTACGTTACAAAGCCATTTTCTTTAACAGTTCTCACAAAGAGAGTAGATGCACTTTTAAAAAGAGGTGCTTCGCCTAAAGAAAAGAAAACCGAAAATGAGAATATCACACTTGGCAGTTTAATTATAAATCCATTGGCTCACGAGGTTTATTTAGATGGCATAGCCGTAGGCTTCACATTAAAGGAATATAAAATCCTTTTAAAGCTCGCTTCAAATCCAGGCAGAGTTTACACCCGCGAACAGCTTTTAGATGAGGTCTGGGGTTATGAGTATGAGGGTGACACAAGAACAGTTGATTCTCACGTTGCAAGACTCAGAACGAAGCTTTCGGAATGGGGCGTAAATCACATCAAAACTATTTACGGCACGGGATATAAAATACAGATGTAGGGAGAGATAAAGCGGTGAAGAAAAAACTCGGTATCAGATTTCGTGTTTTTCTTGAAGTTGGTGCAATATTTGTAGTTTCTCTTATCGCTTTAATAGTAGTTAACTCACAACTCCTTGATGACGTTTATTTGTGGAATGAAGAATTATCATTAAAACAAATGGCGCAGGAGGCAGAAGACCATATAGGTGATTATCAGAATTTATTAAGAGAATTCGAGGTCAAAAACGGCGTAAGTATTGACCTTTATGATAATAATGACAATTATATTTATGAAGGTAGCGGTCGATTTGTTTCTGGTAATAAGCTTATAGTTGTAAGCCGTACAGAAAACGAGGATGGCAGTTACTTTAACATTTTACAAGAAGAAAATAGCATTACACAATATATTCTTTATGGTAAAGATTTTTCTAATGGGTACCATATAGAAATAACTTCTCAGAAAGATGTTATTCAGGAAAATGCTTCAATAGCAACACAGGTTACTACAGTTATTGCCGTTGTGGCAATGCTTTTAGCACTTATATATATTTCTGGTTATGCAAAGCGATTTACAAAGCCGATTATAAAAATTACAGAAACAGCCAATAAAATGAGTAATCTTGATTTCTCACAAAAGTGCGAAATTAACAGAAAAGATGAAATTGGTGTATTGGCTGACAGCATAAATAAGCTTTCTTCTTCGCTTGATACGGCGTTAACAGAATTAAAAGCAACAAACGAGCAGTTAGTCAGAGACATAGAAAAAGAAAGAAAATTAGAAAAAATGCGTCAGGACTTTGTTTCGTCAGCATCTCACGAGTTAAAAACACCGATTGCAATAATTCGTGGCTACGCCGAGGGTCTTAAAATAAACGTAGATGAAGAAGACACCGCAATGCAGGAGTATTGCGATATAATAATGAACGAAGCAGATAAAATGAATTCGCTTGTTTTAAGTCTTTTAGAAGCGTCACTTTATTCTTCTGGAATGAAAGCCCTTAATAAAGAGGAGTTCGAGTTAAATGAGTTCATTAAAGAATATATGAAAGCTGCAAAGCCGATTTTTGAAGAAAAAGAAATAAATGCAAAATTTATAGATTCAGAAACACCTTTAATGGTTTTTGCAGATAAATCACAGATAGAAAGAGTTCTTTCAAACTATATTTCAAATGCTTGTAGTCATACAAAAAATGAAAAAGAAATAATAGTTTCAGTTGAAGCTTCAGGTGAAAAATATAAAGTTTCCGTTTATAATTCGGGTAGCTTTATTGATGATAAAGATAAAGATAATATTTTCAATTCATTTTACAGAGCAGATAAAGCCCACTCAAGAAAAGAAGGTCGTTTTGGCTTAGGGCTTTCTATTGTAAAATCTATAATGGATATGCACAAATGTGAATGTGGCTTTACCAATAAAGAAAATGGTGTAGAGTTCTGGTTTGAGATTGAAAAAGCGAAAGGTTAAAATATGAAAATTAATTTTGTTATTCCTTGCCTTTTAGGTGTAGAGGGCATTATTGCAGATGAGCTTCGCTCATTAGAAGCAGAAGACGTAAAAGCAGAAAACGGCAGAGTGCTTTTTTCTGGTGACGAAAATCTCTTAGCGAGAGTTAATATCTGCTCTCACTTTGCAGAAAGAGTGCAGATTTTAGTTGGTTCATTTAAAGCAACAACGTTTGAAGAGCTTTTTCAGGGAACTAAAAATCTTCCTTGGGAACAATGGATTTTAAAGGATGATGCATTCCCTGTAAAAGGGTATTCATTAAAATCAACTCTTTTCAGCGTTAGTGACTGTCAGGCAATTATCAAAAAAGCAGTTGTTGAAAGACTTAAATCAAAATATGGCATTTCGTGGTTCGATGAAACTGGTCCTACACACCAGATTCAGTTTTCAATTATGAATGACGAGGCAACTCTTTTAATAGATACTTCTGGTGCAGGGCTTCATAAGAGAGGCTATCGTTTGCAAAGTAACTTTGCACCAATGAAAGAAACTCTTGCGGCAGCTATTTGCTCACTTGCAAAGTTAAAGCATTACCACACTCTTTATGACCCGATGTGTGGTAGCGGTACTTTAATGATAGAGGGTGCTTTATATGCTCATAATATAGCACCAGGTCTTAACAGACACTTTTCCGCTGAAAGATTTGAGGTATTACCTAAAAATATATGGGCAGAAGAAAGAGAAAGAGCAAGAAGTCTTGAAAAGATTGACACAGACTTTCAGGGCTTTGGTTCAGATATTGATGGCGAAACTGTAAAGCTTGCTATGGCAAATGCAGCGAGATTACCAATAGGCAAAAAGCTTCACTTTGAAAAACGTGATATTAAAGATTTTCAAAGACATACTGAGAGAGGAACAGTTCTTGTTAACCCACCTTATGGTGAAAGACTTTTAGATTTACAAGAGGCTGAACGTCTTTACAGAGAAATGGGAAAAGTGTTCCCACAGAGTCACGGCTGGAGCTATTATATAATTACACCAGATGAAGAATTTGAAACTTGCTTCGGCAGAAAAGCAGACAAGCGCAGAAAATTATATAATGGTATGATTAAATGCCAGTTATATATGTATTTTAAGTAAGAGAGAAGATATCTTTATGAAACATATTTTTATTATGAATCCTGTTGCAGGAAATGGTATTTCTACTGAGTCTTATAGCGGAAAAATCAAAAAGGCTTTTGAGGAGCTTAAAATTTCTGATGAATATGAGATTCACGTTACTACATCTGAAACAGATGCTTACGAATATACCAAATCACAGGTAGAAACAGGGGAGCATATAAGATTTTATGCCTGTGGTGGTGACGGTACTCTTTCAGAGGTTGTTAACGCTTGTGCTGATCATAAAAACGTTGAGGTTGCTGCAATTCCATTAGGTAGTGGTAACGACTTTATAAGAATTTTCGGTAAAAAAGAAGATTTACTTGATGTAAAATCTCATGTTTTAGGTACACCAATGGAATTTGACCTTATTAAATATGAGGACCAGTATGCAATAAACCAATGCTCAATGGGGCTTGATGCTGAAGTTTGTGCAAAGCAGGCACACTTTAAAAAGCTTCCATTCCTTTCACCTGAGGCAGCATACACAGCGGCACTTCTTTTTACATTCTTGGGTAAAATGAAAAACACCTTTACAATTCAGTTTGATGATGACGAGCCCTTTACAAAAGACGTTCTTTTCTGTGTTGTAGGTAATTCACGCTGGTATGGTGGCGGATATATGGCAGCACCAAAGGCTTTAACCTATGATGGTCTTTTAGACTTTGTTGTTGTTGAAAAGGATTGCACAAGACTTACACTTTTAGGTCTTATAAATCCATATAAAAAGGGTCAGCATTTAGATTGGAAAAGAACTCACTTTAAACGTGGTAAAAAGATTACAATTAAAAGCACGAAACCATCTGCAGTTAATTTTGATGGCGAAGTAAAAATTGTAACAGAAGCAACATTCCATATAGTTGAAAAGGCTATAAAATACGTTGTTCCTGCAAATTCTGACTTTATGAAAAAGGTAGAAGAGGGTACTTTGTAAAAACAATTGGGGGATTGTATGAATGCAATCCCCTATATTTATTTACAAATTGTTCACAAAATTTATTTCACAAAAAGACACACTTATTTGTTTTATAAGTGTGAGGTAAAAATTATGGCTGAAAATGCAAACACAGAAGTAAAAAAAGAATATGTTGATAAAATAGTCAACAAATACAGCGATATGCTATTCCGTATTTGTTATTGTATTTTATGCAACAAATCAGATTCAGAGGATGCTTTACAGGATACTTTTGTAAAGCTTATAACCAAAGCGCCTGATTTTAAGGATGATGAGCACGAAAAAGCGTGGCTTATTAAAGTTGCAACAAATATAAGCAAAAATATGGTGATGTTAAGGCTCAGGCGTAGCACTGCCACTTTAGACGATATAGCAGAAATCGGTGTTAAGGATGAGGACAGCGAGGTATTTGAGGCAATTATGAATTTGCCTGTAAAATATAAAATACCGATGGTGCTTTTCTATGTAGAGGGCTATAAAACAGAAGAAATTGCTGATATTTTGCAGATTTCTTCAGAGGCTGTCAGAAAAAGGCTACAAAAGGGTAGAGAATTATTAAAAATTGAATTTGAAAGGTGTAATTATTTCAATGAATAAGTATATTAAAGAGTATATAAGAATTATAAATTCTATGGGAGTAGATGAAGCTACAAAAAAGTGTATTGCAGAAAATGTTCTTCTTAAAGCTGAGCTTCAGAAAAGGGAAGCAAAAAAGCAAATTGCAGTAGCATCAGTTGCAGTTGTTGCTTTAGCTTTTGCGGGAACATATTTTTACAAAAACAAAATGAAATAAAATATATTAAAAACCTTCGAGCCAATTTTACTCTCACAAGTAAAAGGGTAATGCCCTAAAAGAAGGTAACAAAAATGCAAAAATTAATTAACACTACACCTGTTTTAAATCCGTTATTTTCATTTGAAAATAAAGAAAGTGTATTAGGCTTTAATGTGCCAGATGTTTCTATGTATGGAATGTTGAAAATCTCCACAGAGAGCCACCCAGAAGCACCAGCTATTGATTATTTCAGCAACAAAATCTCATATAAAACTCTTTTAGAAAGAGTTATTGAAGCATCTTATTCTTATAACAAGCTTGGTGTAAAAAAGGGTGATATTGTAACAATTATTATGCCAAACACCCCAGAAGCACTTGTTTCAATTTATGCACTTAACAGAATCGGGGCTGTGTGTAATATAGTTCATCCACTTTCTGCAAAAGAAGAAATAAAGCTTTATATAAATTCAGTAAAAAGCAAGGTTGTTTTGGCTATTGATTTATGCTGTGGTAAAATTTCAGATATAATTGATGAAACAGAAGTAGAAAAAGTAGTAGTTGCTTCTGCAGGTAATTCAATGAAATTACCATTAAAATTAGGATATGCCTTGACAAACAAAAGCAAAAACTGTTATTCTAAGAAGGATGTCCGTTTCCTTTTATGGAAAGATTTTATAAATAAAGGTGAAAAGATAAACGAATATATACCAACTGGCGAAGAAAATGACGAAATGGCAATTATTCTTCACAGTGGTGGAACAACAGGCGTGCCAAAAGAAATAATGCTTTCAAACAGAAACTTTAATTCATTCGGTATGCAGTCTGTTCTTACCTTAAGAAATGTTTCAGTTGGTGATAGAATTTTAGCAATTCTTCCTATTTTTCACGGCTTTGGTCTTGGTGTATGTGTTCACGTTTGTTTTTGTTTTGGTGCCTGCTCTGTTTTAATTCCAAAATTCAAAGCAGATGAATTCGGCAATATATTGAAAAAACAAAAGCCAACTATGATTTTTGGTGTGCCTACACTTTATGAAGGTCTTTTAAAGGCAAAGGGCATTGAAAATGAAGATTTGTCATTTTTAAAGTATGCAATAAGTGGTGGCGATGCTTTACCAAAGCCATTAGAAGAAAAGGTAAACGAATTCTTTAAAAATCACAATGCAAATATCCGAATTTCAGAGGGCTACGGTATGACGGAGGGTCTTGCTGCAATTTCGCTTTCTGTAAATGAGATTTACAAATCAGGTACAATAGGCAAGGCGCTTATTGGTAACGAGGTTTGTGTTGTTGACCCTGACACTTATGAAGTGTTAGAAAATGGTGAGGATGGCGAGCTTTGTATTTCGGGCCCTACGGTAATGCAGGGCTACAGAAATAATGAAGAAGAAAACGCTACAACTTTAGTTACACATAAAGATGGTAAAAAGTGGCTTCATACAGGTGATTTGTGTTCTATTGATAACGATGGCTTCATTCATTACAAATTAAGAATTAAACGACTTATAATTTCTTCGGGCTACAACGTTTACCCGTCACAGATTGAAAAGGTAGTTGAAGAAATTCCTGAAGTAATGAAATGTACTGTTGTTTCAATGTTCCACAAGTACAGAAAAGAAGTTGCTAAAGCATATATAATTCTTAAAAATGATTATCTTCCTGCCGAAAAAGAAAAGGTTATGAAAAAAATAAAAGAATACTGTGAGAAGAATTTAGCTCATTACAGTATTCCTTATAAATATGAATTTTTAAAAGAATTCCCTAAAACACCTTACGGCAAAGTAGATTTCAGAAAATTACAGAAAAAAGCTAATGAGGAGAAAGAAGAATGACTAATTACGCGAAAAGCAACACAGGCTTTAAAATTTTATCAACAATATTAAAACCAGTTTTTAAATTCTGGTATTCACCTAAGCTTATTGGTAAAGAGAATATTCCGGAGAGTGGTGCTATTGTTGTAGCTTGTAACCACAAGCACTTAATGGACCAGTGTATGGTAATTGTTTCAACAAAAAGACCAATTCACTATATGGCAAAAAGTGAATATTTTGAAAATAAAAAGGTTGCGTGGTTTTTTAAAGCGGCTGGTTGCATTCCCGTAAACAGAAATGGTCACGACTCAGAAGCTAAAGATGCCGCAACTGAGGTTTTACAGAGTCAGGGCGCTTTAGGTATTTTCCCAGAGGGCACAAGAAATAAAACAGAAGATTTACTTATGCCTTTTAAATTTGGTGCAGTTTCTCTTGCTAAAAAGAATAACGCTTTAGTTATTCCTGTTGGCGTTTCAGGTGACTATAAATTCAGACCAAAAAATCTCGTTGCAAGAATTGGTGAGCCAATTGACGTAAGCGAAATGGATTTAGAAGAAGCAAACGAAAAGCTTCATAAAGCAGTTGAAACACTTATCTTAGAAAATCTCAAAGAAGGCAACGGAAGCGAGCAGGATTACGAGAGAGCGAAACACTCGGGATTGATTTAAGGAATTAGGAAATAGGAAATAGGAAGTAGAAAAATGTCATCCTATCATTTTGGTTGATTTGAAATTAACTGAAAATGGTAGGATGATTTTATTGTTAGCCTCTTAAATTTTCAACAAAATATGGTAATTCTAAAAAATCTATGCTATACTAAAATGAGTAATAATTAAAAAAGGTGATTGAGATGTCATTAAAAATAACAAATCCATATGCAAGTGGTACTTTTAATAGTAAACTTTTCAGGATTCCTGCTATTCTTACTTTAAAAAATGGCAGAGTTTTAGCGTGTGCTGATGTAAGATATGGTAACGGTACAGATGACCCTGCGAATGTTGATGTTGGTATTCGTTACTCTGATGATAACGGAGAAACCTGGTCAGAGCCTCAGTTTGTAAATGCTTTTGATGATATGCAGTTTGCCGACCACAATAAAGCAATTCCGACTTCTGCATCGTTTGTAGACTCTGCAATAGCGCAAGGTGCAGACGGAACAGTTTACCATATGTGTGACGCGTGCCCTGCATATATGGGTCTCTGGAGTGCAGGTACTTACGGCAAAGAAAATGGTTTTATTGATGGCAAGTTAGCAGTATGTGATAAAACGAGTCACGAAAAAGCAGAAAGCACAAAGCTTAATAAAGAAAAATATCCATATTATGTTGATGATTTTTCAGATGATGGCTTTGCACCTGTAAGAAAATTCTCTGACAATGAGGTTTATGACAATTACTATGTTGACAGGGACTATAAGGTTTATAAAAAATCAGGCGAAGAATACACACCTGTTTTAATTAAACAGATGAACAAAGATGGCTCTTTGAGTGAAAAGGATATAGTTGCAAATCTTTTCTACGCTTATTCACCAATTAAAATTTACCCTACATATTATTTATGGGTTAAGAAAAGCTGTGACAATGGCGAAACTTTTGGAGATGGCAGAATTCTCAATTTAGAAATCGAATCAAAGGGCTTTACAGGTTTTGCACCAGGCACGGGTATTTCTATTGATTATAATGGTAAAAACAGAGTGATTTTTGCTGTTTATGATAATAATGATAGCAGAGAATACACAAGCGTAATTTACACAGATGATGGTGAAAACTGGCATCGTTCAAAAAAGGCGAATCAGGTTGGCGTTTCTGGTAAAAGCTCAGAAACACAGTTTGTGCTTTTAAATGATGGTGTTTTAAGAATGTACTCAAGAAATACTGCGGGGTATATAAGTTATTGCGATAGCACAGACGGTGGCGAAACGTGGAGTGCATATAAACAAGATAAAGCTTTAGCTTATTGTAGTAACTGCCAGTTCTCAATAATAAATTACAGTAAAGAAATTGACGGCAAAAAAGTTATTATTATTTCTTATCCGTCAACAAAAATCAGAAAGCTTGGAGTAATAAGAGTTGGTATTGTAAATGATGATAATACTGTAGAATGGCGTTACAGAAAGAACGTAACTGACTCTTTAAATCCATTCAGCTTTGTTTACTCTTGCATTACAGAGCTTAGCGACGGCTCAATAGTTGATTTATATGAAAGTGATAAAGCCGAGCTTTCCTGCGTAAGATATACATTAGATGACTTAAAGGTAAATGATAAGGGAATCAGCGGTATTTCAAAAATCAAGTCGTTAATTTATAACAAAACAAGAAAATAAAGAAGTGATTTATTTTGAAAATATATCAGAAAATAGATGAATTAGTAGGTCATACCCCACTTTTAAGACTTAATAATATTGAAAAAGAGTTTAATTTAGAAGCAACTCTTTTAGTAAAATTAGAAAGCTTTAATCCTACAGGCAGTGCAAAAGACAGACCTGCAAAAGCAATAATTGAAAAAGCAGAAAAAGATGGAATTTTAAAGACTGGTTCTGTTATAATTGAGCCGACAAGTGGTAACACGGGTATTGGTCTTGCTGCAATTGGTGCTTCTAAAGGCTACAGAGTTATAATTGTTATGCCTGAAACTATGAGCATTGAGCGTCAAAAGCTTATGACTTGCTTTGGTGCAGAGTTAATTCTCACAGATGGTAGCAAGGGTATGAATGGTGCAATAGAAAAAGCAGAGGAATTAAAAAAAGAAATTCCAGAAGCAATTATTGCAGGGCAATTTGTAAACGAAGCAAACCCTTTGTCACACTACGAAACAACAGGTCCTGAAATCTGGGAAGATACTGACGGTAACGTAGATATTTTTATTGCAGGTATTGGAACTGGTGGTACAATTTCTGGTACAGGTAAATTTTTAAAAGAAAAGAATGAAAATATAAAAGTAATTGGGATTGAACCAGAAAAATCTCCGCTTTTAACTAAAGGCGAGAGTGGCAGTCACGGAATTCAGGGAATTGGTGCAAACTTTATACCCCACACATTAGACAGAAATATTTACGATGAAATTATAGACGTTAAAGACGAAGACGCTTTAGAATACGGAAGACTTATTGCTAAAAAAGAGGGCGTGTTAGTCGGAATTTCATCAGGTGCTACTCTTTTTTCTGCAATAGAAGTTGCAAAGAGACCTGAAAACAAAGGTAAGACAATAGTGGCACTTTTAACAGATACAGGCGAAAGATATCTTTCAACTGCAATGTTCTCTTAAAATTTTTCTCAGAAGGAGAATTTTTATGGATAAATTTCTTAATAATATGGAGCTTATAACAGGCACTATAAAAGATATAGAAGTTATAAATAAAAAATCTAAAATTAAAACTACCGATGGCGAAGCAATGATTTTAAACAGAAAAGAAGTTGTTAAGGTAATAAAAGATTTACAGTCATTTTTATTCCCTGATTACTACACTCACAGCGAAGGCAGTGAAAATGTGCTTTCACAGACAGAACTTCTTTTAAATATTTATAATCGTCTTTCAAAAGTAATTAAGGGTGCTTGTGAATTCAATGGTACAGATTTAGTGTGCTCACCAGAAATTATCTGCGAAAAATTTATAAAAAAATTACCAGAAGTAAAAACAATGCTTTTAAAAGATATTGAAGCACTTTACGAGGGCGACCCTGCTGCAAAATGTAGAGAAGAAGTGCTTATTTGCTACCCCGGTTTTTATGCTATTTCTATTTTCAGATTAGCTCACGAATTATATAATTTAAGAGTACCGCTTATTCCAAGAATTATGACGGAATTTGCTCACGAAAAAACTGGTATTGATATTCACGCTGGTGCTACAATCGGTGAATATTTCTTTATTGACCACGGTACTGGTATTGTAATTGGTGAAACTACTACAATAGGCAATCACGTTAAAATTTATCAGGGTGTAACTCTTGGTGCAAAGAGCTTTAAGGTTGATGACAATGGTAATCCTATTAAAGATATTAAGCGTCACCCTGATATTGGTGATAATGTGGTTATTTATGCGAATGCTACTATTTTAGGTGGTGACACAAAAATCGGCAACAACTGTGTTATTGGCGGTAACGTGTGGCTTACTTCTTCGGTAGAAGATAATCAGACAGTTTATTATCAGGGTAAATAATTACATAAAATTCCCCACAAACAGACTTTAAAATCTGCTTGTGGGGTTTGTGTTTTTTAATTAGCCAATTTTCTTAGCATCTTTAACTTTGATTTTGCCAATGAAAGGAACCTTTAAGAAACCATTACAAACATCATCTGTGAATGTAAGTGAAATTTCACAAGGCTTGTCGCCAGGAAGAATA
>JAZNCY010000178.1:0-9006 GCA_045587825.1 Acutalibacteraceae bacterium | reverse complement strand
CGCCTTGATTATATTTAAATATCTATAAAAACAAATAAATTCTATCATTTTTAGTTTATGATAAACTTTAAATGATAGAATTTTTGTATTATATGATTATTCATTATAATTGCCAACGCAGTTCCGAAGTTATTCTCTATTCACTATTATCTCTTATCTTGAGCGAAGCGATATAATTGCGTCGCAGACCCACAATTCTTAATTCTCAATCCTCAATTCTCAATTACAACTACAGTTCTTTGAATTACAATTTTTAGCGTGTGGGCAGCCAATACATTTTTCGCCACGTTTTTTTGCTTTAACTATGTAACCAATAGCTGCACCCAAGATTACCACAAGTACTGCTATAATTATAAAATTTTCCATAACAAACTCCAATTATTTTTTAACTGTTTCTTTAATAGAGCCGACAATTTCAATTTTTCTATTGTTTTTAATTACAATACCAACAATAGCTATGGCAAATACTAATACAGCAATTAATCCACCTAAGAAGCCTCTGCCAACAGAGCCTGTTGTTATAAATGTACCAATCTGGTAAACAAGAAAGCCAACTGTAAAGCCTGTGCCTAACTGAAGTGCAATACCACCCCAGAACCATTTTTTGCTTTTCATTTCTGCACTCATAGCACCAAGTGCTGCAAAGCAAGGTGGTGTGTAAAGGTTAAACATAAGGTAAGCTAAAGCTGCTGAAGCTGTAAGTCCCATTGTAGCAGCAACCTCAGAAGCCCCACCCTCTAAAACGAGTTCGTCTACATTTATGAAATTTGTAATACTAAAGCATACCGCAAGAGTACCAACAACATTTTCTTTTGCAATAAAGCCAGTAACTGCTGCAGCCGCTAATTGCCACGAAAGAACACCAACAACCGGAACAAGAAGATATGCAAATGGTGAAGCAATAGCTGCTAAAATTGATGTATCTGCAGTTTCAGCTAATTTAAAGTTCAATGTGAAAGTCTGCATAAGTTGTACTACTGTGTTACAAACAAGAATAACTGTAGCTGCTTTTACAACATAAGCCCAGCCACGACTACACATTGATTTAAATGCTCTTAAAAGACTTGGAACTTTATATTCAGGTAGTTCAATAATAAAGAATGATTTTCTTACTTTGTACCCTGCAACCTTGTTTACGAGTAATGCCCCAAGGAAAATAAGAGCAATACCAACAAAATACATAACGGGACCTACCCATTTTGCATCACCGAAGAACACACCTGAAAAAAGTGCTATAACTGGTAATTTTGCACCACAAGGCATAAATGGTGCGAGCATAGCCGTTGCTCTGCGCTCACGCTCGTTGTGAATTGTTCTGCAAGCCATAACACCAGGAACTGCGCAACCAGTTGTGATTACGAATGGAATAATAGATTTACCTGAAAGACCAACCTTTTTGAAAATCGGGTCAAGTACAACAGATGCACGAGCCATATAACCACAATCTTCAAGTAAAGCTATGAGGAAATACATAACCATAACGAGTGGTAAGAAACCGATAACTGCAATAACGCCACCTATAACACGATCAACTAAAAGAGCTGAAAGAAGCGGGTTTGCATTTGCTACCATATCACTTACTATTGCTTGACCATTTTCAAGTAAGCCTACCAAAAAATCTGCAATCCAAACGCCAGGACCATATTGTGAAATCCAGAGAACAAGAAACATTACTACTGCGAAAATAGGAAGCCCTACCCATTTATTAGTGATAATTGCATCTATTTTATCCTGTGAGTTTCTGTCTTTAGTAAAAAACTTACGCGTTTCAACTTCTTTAACTACTGATTTTACAAACTGAAAACGCTTTTTATCTGCTTCTTTAACCTGTGCTTTACTTGTTAAATCAACGTTGCCTTGTACGTAAGGTGCAAACTGACCTTTACCAATAACTTCAACAGCAGATAAAACAACTTTTTCCAAGCCATCTGACGAAGTTGAAATTGTTTCTATAACAGGACAGTTTAATTTTTTGCTTAAAAGCTCTGTATTTATTGAGTTTTGTTTTTTCTTGTTTAAATCACTTTTATTAAGTGCTATAACAACAGGAATATTGAGTTCTAAAAGCTGAGTTGTAAAGAAAAGACTACGGCTCAAATTTGTTGCATCAACAATATTTATAATCGCATCTGGTTTTTCATTAATAATAAAATCTCGTGTTACTGTTTCTTCGCTTGTAAAAGGCGACATTGAGTAAGCGCCAGGAAGGTCAACAATAATTAACTCCTGATTGCTATTATAAAAGCCTTTTTTGATTACGTGTTCTTTCTTTTCAACTGTAACGCCTGCCCAGTTACCAACCTTTTCGTTAGCACCAGTAAGCGCATTATACATTGTTGTTTTACCACTATTCGGATTACCTGCCAAAGCAATTCGCATAAACTCGCTCCTATCATAGTTAGCCTTCGCTAACTAAACCTCAAAATAAAATCAGACTGTAATAGCCTCTGCTAATGGTTTATCTATATTATATCTTCCGTCTTTAATAGCGACTATTAAGCCACCCTTTAAACGAGAAATTACGGTAATAGGTTCACCACTATAGCAACCTAAGGTAAAGAGAAATGCGTCAATTTCATCGTCATTAGTATTAATTTCCTTAACTAAATATTCTTTGCCGATTTCTGCACCAAATAAATTCATAAAAACGCCCTTTCTCGATACTACATCACACGAGTTAGCCTTGACTAACTCAAACATTCAAAATAACAGTTAGCGTTTGCTAACTGTTATTAGTTTATCATTTTTTCTAATATTTGTCAACAGAAAACTTGTGACATTTTTAACAATTTTCAACTTTTGTCAATTTGCTCAATTCCTGTTTTTATTTTCTTGATTTTTTTTGGTTAATATGTTATTCTTAACGAAAGAATATTATTCTACCAAAGGGGTGAAACTATGGCTTTAAAGGAATCAGGTGAAATGTACCTTGAAACTATTTACGTATTAAATAAGAAAAGTGATTCTGTACGTTCTATTGACGTTTGTGAATATATGGGTTACTCAAAGCCAAGTGTTTCACGAGCAGTTAATCTTTTGAAAAATTCTGGTTTTATAAACGTAAGCAAAGAAGGTTTTTTAACTCTTACAAAAAGTGGCGAAGAAACTGCTAAAAAGCTTTTTGAACGTCACACTATAATTTCAGAATTTTTAATGTCTTTAGGTGTCGACGAAGAAACCGCAACAGAAAATGCTTGCAGAATTGAGCACGTTATAAGTGACGAGTCATTTGAGGCGATAAAAAAAGGAACTAGGAATTAGGAACTAGGAATTAGATATTTATAAAATAAATACATCCTATCATTTTTAATTGGTATTAAAACCAGTTTAAATGATAGGATAATTTTTCTTTTTACGAAGCTCTATTTCCTAATTCCTATTTCCTAGTTCCTATTTCCTAATTCCTATTTCCTAATTCCTGTATCAGAACCCAAACAAATCAAATAAAAGACAAAAAACTGGCACAAATACAAGTCCCGACAAAAGATTCGCAACCTTAATTTTTGTAACGCCAATAAGATTAAGTCCTAAGGCGGTAATCATAACTGAGCCAGCACAAATAAGCTCTGCTACTGCAAAATCACTTAAGAATGAGCCGAGCACCATTGAGAGCGCAACCAATGCACCCTGAAAAACTAAAACAAAACCCGATGCACACATTACACCAAAGCCTAAAGATGCCGCTAACATACTTGATGAAATTAAATCAAGAACAGATTTAGTATAGAGCATCTGGTTATCACCCGAAATACCCGCATTCATAGATCCGACAATAGTCATAGCACCAACACAGAAAAGTAATGAAGCAGTAACAAAGCCTTGTGAAAATGTATTTTCATTTGATTTACTTTTCTTTGCTAATTTATCTCCCAATCTTTCGAGCCTTTTATCAATATCAATTAAAGTGCCAACTATTGTGCCAAAAACCATAGACAAAATCATAACGAGTTGATTTTGCCCTTTCATAATACCTGTAACGCCAATAGCAATAGTACAAAGACCAATTGCAGTCATAACCGCTTTATTAAGTCTTTCTGGAATTCCTTTTTTTAAAAGAAGACCAACACCACTACCTATAAGCACAGTAATTGTATTAACTATAACACCACTGAAGGATGTTAAAATCTCATTCACCTGAATCACTTCCAAATAAATTCCAAGGATAATCTATTTTAGTAGGATATTCTTTAAAAGTCAACACTTCATTTGTTACAGGGTGACAAAAACTTATTGAATGCGAAAATAAAGCTATGTCACTTTGCCTATCTTTACTGCCGTATTTTATATCACCACAAAGAGGTGTTTTTCGTGATGAAAACTGCACTCTTATCTGGTGAGTTCTACCTGTATGTAATGTGACTTTTACTAAAGATTTATTATTGTTTTCATTTAACACTACATATTCTAAAGATGCTTCTTTAACACCTTTTCTCATTCTATTAACAACGTAAGAACGATTTTTAGAAGAATCTTTGAAAAGCAAATCTTTATAAATACCTTGTTTTTCTTCTATAACGCCATCAACAACTGCAAGGTATGTTTTCTTAAAATTGTTCTCTTGTATCTGCTTTGAGATATGAGCGGCACTTTTCTTTGTTTTTGCGAAAACCATTACACCGCCGACATTTCTGTCAAGACGGTGTAAAAGAAACGCTTCAGTTAACCCAAGTTGATTTTTCAATAAATCAAGAATACCCTTTTCACCATTTTGTGTGGTCTCACTTGGCACACCAACAGGCTTAACTAAAACAATTATTTCTTTATCTTCAAATAATATTTTCATTCTTCCAATATAAATTCCTTATATTTTTCTAAAGTAAACATTTCAACAGTCGCATCTAAAAGAAGTCCATCTGCAACGTATTCTTCGCTATGAATAACACCCGTTTTTCTTATTTCTGCCGCTGCGCCACCTTTGCTGAATGGTAAGAGCATTTTTACTCTTTTTCTTGTTGGTGGTAACGCTTTTGCTATACGCTCTAATAATTCGTCTGTACCTTTACCACTTAAAGCAGAAATTCTTACCGCATTAGAAATGAGCGGAATATTATCGGGAGAAGCAATATCGCTTTTATTAAGAACAGTAATAATCGGCTTATCCTGACAGCCAAGCTCAGAGAGAAGCTCGTTTGTAACTCTGAAATGCTCTGCACATTCTTCTGAAGATGCATCACAAATATTTAAAATAACATCTGCATCAACCGCTTCGTCAAGAGTAGATTTAAAAGCTTCAACCAATTTATGTGGCAGTCTGCGGATAAATCCAACAGTGTCTATTAAAAGAACTGTGTTACCATCTGGCAAAGTCAAAGCCCTTGCAGTAGGATCAAGAGTTGCGAAAAGTTTATTTTCAGCAAGTACACCTGCATCAGTCAATTTATTCATAAGAGTAGATTTACCAGCATTTGTGTAGCCTACAAGTGCAACTGTTACAGTGCCTTCTTTTTTTCTTCTCGCTCTGTAACGACTTCTTCTCTCGTCAAGCTCTTTTAAATTTGCTTCTAAAGCAGAAATTCTTCTTCTGATGTGACGGCGGTCTGTTTCAAGCTTTGTTTCACCAGGTCCACGAGTACCAATACCACCACCAAGACGTGACAGTGCAAGACCTTTACCAGAAAGGCGTGGTAATGTATATTTAAGCTGTGCTAATTCAACCTGTAATTTACCCTCACCACTTAACGCTCTCATAGCAAAAATATCGAGAATTAAAGTAGTTCTGTCAATTACTCTTACATCAGTTATATTTTCAATATTACGTTGTTGTGAGGGTGAAAGTTCTCCGTCAACAATAATTAAATCAGGCTGATTCATTTCACAAAATTCAGAAAGCTCTTCTAACTTACCTTTACCGATATATGTTGCAGAATCTGGTGCCTCTCTTTTCTGTGTTATTTCACCTATTACCTCTGCACCGGCAGTTTTTGTAAGCTCTGCTAACTCTAAAAGTGACGAGTCAACGTCAAATTCGCCTGTATCAACTGAAACCAACACAGCTGTTTCTTGTTTTTGTTCGTTTTCGTAAAGTTCCATTAACTATTTTCCTTTTATTTTAATAACTATATTATATACCACAATTATCTTTAAAAACAAGTGTATCAACTTATTTTTGAAATAATATCTTTATCATTGGCTTTCGCAAAATTACTCAATGAATATGAACGAACTCGTTCTTTCACGATGATAGGAATTAAAAATCCGTTAGCGACAAGCTTTGCACAACGATTGATAACCGTCTTGTTGGTAACATTAAGTTGTTTACTCACATCAATAGGAGCAAATTCAAATAACCTTTTCTGCAATAAGAACAATAAAAATTCTTTTTCTTTGGAATTCAAGTGTGATAATGCAGAATCCAATTCATCTGTTGCTCCTGAAATTGATATTTCACAAACTTTTTTTGAATACAGTTCCATCATTCTAAGAAAATAATTTATCCATATTTCAGCATTCGGCGGATTGTCTCTGCCTGAATAATACAACGCAGGCAATCCCATCTGTAGTGACGCATAGTATTCATCAGGATCATAGGCAAAATATTCCTCAAGAGAGCCAATCCCGTTAAAACCATAACCATTCAAATCAAGAATGTAGCCAGACATCAATCTTGCAGTTCTACCATTACCATCTTCAAACGGGTGAATGGTAACAAGCTGATAATGTACTACCGCTGCAACAATCAACGGATGGTCATCTGTTGTGTTTACATATTCAAAAAGCTCATCAAGTAGCAACGGAATGTCAGTGTATTCAGGTGGAATATATTCGGGTGCACCTGTTTCACTATCATACACAGCAAACAATATGCCAGGAGGCATTTCACCTCTTAATCCGATTTTTTCTTTTGAAGCACCTTTTTCTACCATAGCCTGAACTTCAAGCAACAATTCTTTTGAAAAAGGTGTCTTGCTTTTCAACTTTTCCTCGAGCAAGTTAAGTGCAAGAAAATAGTTTCGCATTTCTTGCTCAGGCTTCAGAAAGTGTTTGTGAGAGTCGCTTTCCATAACCTCGTTTGCTTGTGCTTCTGTAAGTGGATTGCCTTCTATTTTGTTTGAAGCATACGAACTTTTCTTTTTTGAATTTTTTCTCAATCTGTTTTGAGTTATTGTAGGTAACTCTACTAATCGCAATGAAAAGCGATTTTCATCTATTGCAGATATTTTCTTTAAGATTTCATTTGTTAACTCAACCTTAATCATAACATCATTCCTCAAGTAATTTTACTGTATATAGTATATCACAATAACTTTAAAAATTCCATTATTTTTTCACTATTTTTTCACTATTTTTCATTAATCAAAAAGAAAAACTGCTCTCAAAAATGTAGGAGCAGTCGTAAATCATTATATTTTACCATTTAAGATAAAATCAATTAAACTGTCGGTATCTGTGAAATAATCATAATCGCCATTTACACCTTCACGGTGATAAACAACTCCGTTTTGTTCGTTTCGTTCAAGACAGTCTAATAGTTTTTCTTCACCATACTGTTTAATAAACAAATTAAAAGTATATGGCTTAATTTTATTCAACAACCCTTTTTGACAATTCTCGGTGCACTCGTAACAATGTCCCAACCCTTTTTTCTTAGAACATTTTTTGTTTTCACACCAATCGTTATCAGGGCAACTTCCTGAATTACAACCATTACAAGCTACATTTTCAGAACATAAACAACAGGCAAGACCACATCTTGCAATTCCTAATTCTCGTTTCATAAAGTTTCCCCAATTATAATTTTCTTGCTTTAAACACGATAGACAACGGAAAATGTTTTGCTTTAAAATCCGCATAATATCCGGAACTAAAACCAGCAGTTTTTTCTAAAACCTTTGAACTTGTTTCTTCCACTACTTTTTCTACTGCAAAACCAGCTTCTGCAAGAGCATTAATGTATGTTGATAATTTTCGATTTTGTAATGTCAAATGATTACCGTTTTTGTCAAAAGTATAATAATCCTCTTCGAGATAATTGCCATTAAAAATAATGCGTTCTTCTGTAGCAGTTGTTCTGTTGCCACCTGAAATTGCAATGCTTTCTAAATCAACACAATGCAAAAGAGGATGGTCCCAAGAAAAAATATAGATTCCACCTTGTTTTAAATATGAAGATGCATTCTTTATTGTCTTTTTTAAATCTGTAGTCCAACCAATAGCATAAATGGAATAAACAACATCAAAGTAATTTTTTGGAATGTTTGAATCATCTTCCATTGGTTGATGAAAAAGTGTGCAAGAATATCCATTTTCATTAATAAAATTCTTTGCATTATTGAGTTGCTGTTCAGAAATATCAAGACCATAAAGCTCTGTTGCTCCGTGTTCTGCACACCATTTTAAAGAGTGACCACTACCACAACCCATTTCAAAAACTGCCTTACCATTAAGGTCGGGGAAAAGATGTAATTCGTCTTCTGTTGGAATTGAACAACCAAGCACAGGCAAAGCTGTTACTCCAAAGAAATCATCTGCTAATGCATTCCAACTGTTTTCGTTTTGCTTTAATATATCTGTTTTCATATTATCTCACCCTAAATTTAAACCAATTTATAGTTTCCTAAATCCATTTCCAACTCTAAACATTTCCACTCTTCACCAAGCACGGTATAAGCTTCAGGTCTTTCCAAAACAACATCTTTAAAACCAACTGCTTTGTAGCAATGATAAGCAGATTCATTGTTTTCAAAAACACCTAAAGAAACTTTTTTTGCACCATAAATTTCAAATGCAAACTTTAGTCCCAATTTAAGCATTGCTTTCCCATAACCTTTTCCACGCTTTTCTGGGTCAAGAATAATAAAACCAAATCTCAACTCATCAAAATTTTCTGATGGTCTTCTCATTGTAAAAAATCCTACTATTTCATTATCATCAATAGCAGTGAAACCCATAAGATTATTAACAAAACCAAACTGCTCTTTAGTTATAGGATACTCACCCAAAACACCTGCAGACCATTTATAAAAAGCTCTTTCATCTTTATTCCAAGAAAGTATTTTGTCTGCATCA
>JAZNCY010000177.1:0-5625 GCA_045587825.1 Acutalibacteraceae bacterium | reverse complement strand
ATAATAAGGCGGAGTTTCTACTTCGCCTTGTTTTAAAATAAGGAGGAAACTAAAATGGCATTTACAGCTCAAGACGTTAAAGAATTAAGAGAAAAAACAGGCGTTGGTATGATGGAGTGTAAGAAAGCACTTACAGAAGCTGACGGTGATATGGATAGAGCTTTTGAAATTCTTCGTGAAAGAGGCCTTGCTGCTTCTGAGAAAAAAGCAAGCAGAATTGCAGCAGAAGGTGCAGTTATTGCTTACACAGATGACGATTCAAAAGTTACAGTTCTTCTTGAAATCAACTCAGAAACAGACTTCGTTGGTAAAAACGAAAAATTCCAGGAATTTGGTCTTAACGTAGCAAAAACAATTGCTGCTAACAAACCTGCTTCAGTTGAAGCTCTCGCTGAACTTCCACTTGTTGGTACAGACAGAACAGTTACAGAAGGACTTAATGACCTTATTCTTGTTATTGGTGAAAACATTAAAATCCGTCGTTTCGAAATCATCGAAGGTGACGTTGTAACATACATCCACGCTGGTGGTTCAGTAGGTGTTGCAGTTAAATTTGAAACAAATCTTGCTGATAAAGCTGAATTCACAGCAATGGGTAAAAACATCGCTATGCAGATTGCTGCTATGAGCCCTGAATATCTTAGCCAGGATTCAATCTCAGCAGATGAACTTGCAAAGATGAAATCAATTACAATTGATTCTTCACTCAACAAACCAGATTCACTTCCAAAGCCAATTCTTACAGCTCTTTTTGATAAAGCAATTGCTGAAAACCTTTTCAGCGCTGAAGATGCTGCTGCTTACGAAGAAAACAAAAAGAGCCAATATCTCTTTAACTTCCTTTCAAAAGAAGCTGTTGCTACTCTTGCTTCACTTGCAGTTGCAGGTAAAGAAGAATACATCAACAACAAAATCTTCTCAGGCGCAGTTGAAGGCCGTATCAAGAAACAAATTAAAGAAATCTGCCTTCTTGAACAAGCTTTCGTTCGTTCAGACCTTTTCGATGGTACAGTTGCTGGTTACGTTGCAAACGTTGCTAAAACAACTGGTGCAGACATCAAAGTTGATAGCTTTGTTCGTCTTGTAAAAGGTGAAGGTCTTGAAAAGAGAGAAGACAATTTCGCTGATGAAGTTGCAAATATGGTAAAATAATTAAACAACAAAAAGCACTCGATTTTTTCGGGTGCTTTTAATTTTATACCCCCACAATAAATCCAAACAGATTTATTGTGGGGGTTACATTTGTTTTTATTTAATTTCTATTTCTCTTGCAGTACCAAATTCATTAGTAGTAGAAGTTGATTTTTCTTGCTTTACAACAGGTTTATTTGTTACAGGTAATTTAATTGTTACTTTAAATAAATCACCATCAATCTGAATTTCAAAAATACCATTCTGAAGCTCAGTAAAGCTTCTTGCAATAGAAAGACCAAGTCCGCTGCCTTCAGTAGTTCTTGAGTTATCGCCACGTACAAAGCGTTCTGTAATTTCATCAGGGTTAATATTTAATTTATCTTTACTGATGTTTTTTACTGAGAATACACCATAACCATTTTCTTTATAAACGTCAACGTAAACTCTTGTGCCACTGAGTGCATACTTTTTAACGTTTGAGAAGAGATTGTCGAATATTCTGAACGTGTGCTGGCTATCCGCTTTAACAAATAAATCGTTATCTTTCTGAGAAAGTATAATTTCTAAGCCTACGTTTTCTAAAACGTCATTGTTTTCGCCAACAGCCTGTAATGCTAATTCATTTAAGTTAACTGTATCAACTATCATTTTGATATTACCACTTGAAGCTTTACTTGCTTCGGTTAAATCTTCGATAAGCCTTTTAAGCTTAGTCGATTTTTCATCAAGAATATCTAAATATTTGTTTTCGTCTTCACCATCAATATTGCAGAGCTTCAAGAGTGAAACATAGTTAATAATTGAGGTGAGGGGAGTTTTTAAATCGTGAGAAACGTTAGTAATAAGCTCAGTTTTAAGTCTTTCGCCCTTTAACGCTTCGCCAACAGCTTTTTCTATTGAGTCACGGCATTCATTTAAGTTTCTCGCAAAATCCTTAAGTGGGAATACAAATTTTGTAGAATCAAGATTAATATCAAGATTACCATTTTTCATATTTTCAACTGCTAATGCGAGAGTTTTAACTTGTGCCAAGAATTTTAATGCAAAAATTATTCCAGCGAGTGTATTTATTAAGAGAATAATTGCAAACAAAATACCGAAGCCATCATTTAACCCAGAAGCACAAGCTAAAAATCCAATTATAAGTTCAACGATTGTCCAAATGGAAAAAGCTATCAACAATTTTTTCTCAATTTGCTTAACAGATTTTCTTAAATCTTTATTTCTACCAGCAAGTTTTCTTAAAGTTTTGAATAACTTGTAGCAAATAAAACGTTCTTTAAATGTATTAGCCTTTTTGTTTACTACAATATAATTAACAAAATTGGTTATAAAGAAAACCATTATTGCTAAACAAACTCCTACAAGTTCTGGTATGGTATTTGCTGTAAGTAAAATTTCTATTCCATTTGGAACACCAGCAGATGGGAAATAATCCATAGCAACACATGCAGCGATTCCCATTCCACCACAAAATACAAAAAAGGCGAATATAATGAATTGAATTATAAAGAACATTCTTTGATTAAATGTTAATTTAAGTTTTTCATTTACATATTTTGGTTTGCTAAGAATTGCAAGTACAATTATTCCTATTAAAGCAAGAACACTGAATATTGTAGTTTGAATTTTTAATTCACTTTCTAACAAAAGTTTATTTTCAATAAATGTTTTATTTAATGCAAAAAATTCGTCTGTTTCAACTACTGGTTGGTTGATTTTAATGTAAATTTCGCAACCTGGATATTCTTCTGTTATTAAAATATTATCATAAAGGCCGTATGTGTAGAAAAATGAATATAAAAATTTTAAAATTGGCGTGTCAGGAGTTTCAATATTGATTTCAGTAGAGTCAATTGTTTTTACACCATCATAATGTAAATAATAAAAAGCATCATTTTTATAATTTTTCTTAAAATTTTCTATATCAGTTTCATCCGTAAAACTTGAAACAAAACAGCCAGTTTTAATATTTTTTGCTAAGAAATGAACGTTTTGATGTTCGCTTCTTAATCTTTCAAGAGCTTCTTTTTCTTCTTCAAATGAATTTTTTAACTCTTGTAATAACTTTGCTTCAAATTCATTCTTTATAGTTTCACGACTACGAGCATCATCAACTAAACTGAAAATATTATCTCTTAATTTTTGATATTCATATTCCCATTCAGCGTGAGTTTTATATATTTTGTTTGTTGCATTCGGTATCTCAACAGAAACAACGGTTGTTTCTATTTGTTGTGCATAAGGTCTTGTAACATCAGAGTTGTAGTAGATAGTAGTTGACTCTTCGCTTTCAGAATAAGAGTTATTTTCAAAATATATATTTTCTTTAAATTCTTCTAATGAGTAGAACCCGTGGTCATATTGGTCAAAGAACATTTCGGCATCTTCATCATAATACGTACCATCATTTTTGGGTTCAAGTTTTTTAATTTCTGTAATCTGCTCAAAATAATCTAAAGCTTTATTTAAGTTTTCTTCATTTTCTATTTTAATGTTTTTTGCAAGTGTAGAATTTTCGCAAAATTCTTCAAATCTCATATTTTGACCATAATAATTCATAAGAGCATATACAATACTTTGTCGATATAATATGCTACCTAATTCATTTTCAATATTCTCTTTAAATACAGGAGTATCCTGTATTCTTTCTGCATTATTAAAATAAATAGTTTTTCTTGCTAAATTTAAAGCATTTGTACCAGCTAAAAATGCAAAAAAAAGAGTAAGTAATAAAACAATTGCTTTAATTATCGGTCTTAATTTAGAGTTTTTCAATTTTATATCCAATTCCCCATACCACCTTTAAATATTTTGGTTCTTTAGGATTAATTTCGATTTTTTCTCTTATTCTTCTTATGTGAACGGTAACAGTTTTATCGCCAGCAATAGCTGTCTCGCCCCACACTGCTTCATAAATCTGGTCAGTTGAGAGAATTCTGCCTAAATTTCTCATTAAATATTCAATTATTCCATATTCTGTTGCAGTAAGTTTAATAATTTCGCCATCAACTGTAACCTCGTGAGCGTTAATATCTATTGAAAGACCGCCTGAGGTAATTACTCCGTCTTTTTTCTCTAAGCTACCAAGTGAGCAATAACGCCTTATCTGGCTTTTAACCCTTGCGCAAAGCTCAAGAGGGTTAAACGGCTTTGTTACATAGTCATCTGCACCAAACCCGAGACCAGTAATTTTATCGGTATCTTCACTTTTTGCTGAGAGAAGAATAATTGGAATGTTTAAAGATTCTCTGATTTTTAACGTTGCATTTAAACCATCTAAAACAGGCATCATTATATCAAGAATAATACAGTGCACTTCATTATTCTCTAAAGCTTTAAGTGCTTCTTTGCCGTTTTCGCATAAAATTACGTTATAACCTTCCATCTTTAAATAAATCTCAATTGATTTTAAAATTGCTACGTCATCGTCACATACAAGAACTGTTTTCATCGAAATTCCTCCTTGATACCCACTATAAAGGGGATAAATTACAAAAAAGATACCAAAATTATTAAGAAAATATTACGATTTTAAATTTTTCCTTTGATTTCTACAAAAACTAACAATACGTTCCGTATTATAACATAAAATAATATAATTTAACAACACAATATGACCATTTTTTTAACTCCTTAAATGTAATATTAAAATACTAATATATGTAAAGGAATTTAAAAAAATGAGTGTTACAGAAGCAGTAAAACAAATAAAAGTACAAAACAAATTGAACCTGAATAAAAAAGAAATAATTGTTTGTATTACAAATTTTATTTTAGGCGTTGTTTTTAGTTTCTCGGGGTTCAGTGTTGATTTTTCGCCATTTGGCGTTTCTTTTTGTGCTTCAGCGGGGAAAAGATATATTGTTATTTCAGCATTAGGTGCTTCTCTTGGTTATATTTTTAGTGGTGATTCAATCTGTTCGCTGCGTTATATAGCAACAATTCTTGCTCTTATTGTAATTCTCGGGGCATTAAAGCCTTTTAAAGAAATAAGAGATAATATATTAACTCCTGTTATTTCAACTTTTGTTTGTCTTTTTGTAACTGGATTAGCTCTTGCTTTTTCAGAAAAAATAACAGTATTTTCGTTATTTTTATGTTTTGCTGAAAGTCTTTTGGGTGGTGCGTTAACTTATTTGTTTAAAGAAGTAAGAAGCATTCTTTCTCTCAAAGGTAGTTTTAAGAGCTTAACTTCTAAAGATGCTATTGCACTTATAATAAGTTTTTCTTTACTTCTTTTATCTTTGAAGGATATTAACGCCTTTAACATTTTTCCAGCACATATAATTGCAATGGTAATTATTTTGATTTGCGGTAAATACGCAAAAGAAGCAGGTGGCACAATAGTTGGCGTTTGCACTGGAATTACTATGAGCTTTGGTACTGGCAATATATTTTTACTTGCTTTTTATTCACTCGGTGGATTAATTGCTGGTGTTGTTTCAAAATATGGTAAAATTGCTTCTTTTATTGGATTTTCTCTATCAG
>JAZNCY010000176.1:0-4539 GCA_045587825.1 Acutalibacteraceae bacterium | reverse complement strand
GTATCCATAAACACAAGACCTTTCAAAAAATTAAAACTAATACATTTTCTATTCTACCACAAAATTTATAATATTCCAATAGAAGAAGCAAAAAAATATTATATTTATTTTAAATATTATGTTGCACTTTATTTGCTGTTTTGGTAAAATTAAAATGTATATGTATGCATTAAATTTTTATAGTAAGGAGTTTATTATGAAGAATCCTGTTATTCTTTTTCCAAGACTTACAAGGCAATCAAGTCATTACAAAAAATATGATATTGAAGTACCAAAGGCACTTCACGAAAAAACACCTAAAAAACCAAATTTGGAGGGCTTTCCTTATCCATTACCACAAAGAAAATCTGACTACACCTGCTACTGTCACGGTGAAGACGGAGTTATGTGGTTTGGTTCAAATGGTGGCGTTACCCGTTATGACGAAAACGCTGACAGAAAAGATGATATAATAATGCACTTCAGCGCAAGACGTGATTTATTAGATAACAATGTTCTTGCACTCGAAAGTGATGGTAATTTTGGTGTATGGGCACTTACAGAAAAAGGTGCAACTCACATTAAAATGACAAAAATGAGTATGGAAGAAAAGGCTAAGCTTCTTACAGAAGAAACTCATAAATATGTTGACCGCCGTGGTATGACAAGTCAGAAGAGATTAGCAGAGCCAGGTAATGTAAAATCTGCTGTTAATTATGGTCACTCAGATAACGATGGTTCTTTCACAGTAGGTTTTTCTATTGGTGAAATCTTCCGTTATGCAACTCTTAAAAAAGAGTTGGGCGAATATGCACCAGAAACTCTTAAAGCCAGAGAATCTGCAACACGTGCTTGTGAAGCTTGCCTTCTTTTAATGTATATTGCAGGCCGTGGTAACGGTTTTGTTGCACGTTCGTATCTCACAACTGCAGAGCCTATTCCAGATGACGGCTTATTCTATAAGAAAAATGGCGCAACTGCAGTTTGTGTTACTACAACTGATTCTCAGAAGAAAAAGTTAGTTGGTAAAGAGATTAAGGCAGATGCTCCAATTCCAGAAAGACTCAGAAAGCTTTACACAAGTGAGGGCTTTTCTGATACAGATATTGTTTATAAAGGTGACACAAGTAGTGACGAAATTACTCACCACTACATTCATCTTTTAGTAGCTCACGAATTTTTAGGTCGTGAAGACCCAGAGCTTGATGCAATAATTAAAGAAGCAGCAGTTAACACAATGAATCACATCATTGAGGGTGGCTATGCAATTATTGAAATTGATGGCAACCCAACAACCTGGGCAAAGTGGAATTTAGATTATTTCAATAGCTATATGGGTTGGGCAGACGCTTGCCTTAATGGTGCAGAGCTTTTAATGTATCTTAAAGTTACAATGAGAGTTACTGGCGAAAAAGGTAAATGGGAAGAAGAATATAATAAATTACTTTATAAAGACGGCTACAAAGAATTAGTTACAAAACACTTTGACAGATTCCATCAGGTAGCATTAGCTGGTGGACTCGATGACCGTGAAGAAATTATGTATGGCGACCATATGTTAGCGGTTCTTTCATTCTGGGGACTTACAACTCTCGAAAACGACCCTGAATTGAAAGAAATTTACAGAGAAGGTTTCAGAAGCTGGCGTTATTCATTACAGCCAGAATATAACCCTGGTTATGACTTTTTATATTTCCTTTCTGACCCTGACAATGCAAAGCCTGATGCAGAAAGAATAAGAACCTGGTTCTATCGTTTCAACACATCAAGAATTGCAAGTGGAGTTTCTTTGACTTCACGTATAGATTATCCACAAAAATTATTTATGGGTGACTACAAGGAGGTTTCAGCATTACCACCTAATGATGAGCACTTTATTGCAAAATATGACCGTAACCCATTAGAATTCAAAAACGAAGATAGTGGTGGCGCGGCAGTTGTTGAAGGCTGTTACCCTTACACCTTTGCTTATTGGATAGGCAGATATTTCGGATTTATAGCGGAGGCTGAATAATATGGATAAGACAATAAGACTTATAGGTAATGCTCACCTTGACCCAATCTGGCTCTGGCGTTGGCAAGAGGGTTGTGGCGAAGTTTTACAAACGTTCAGAAGTGCATTAGACAGATTAAAGGAATATGACGATTTTGTGTTCACCTGTTCTTCTGCTGCTTATTATAAATGGGTTGAAGATATTGATCCAAAAATGTTTGAAGAAATAAAAGCGATGGTAAAAAAAGGCAGATGGGTGCCAGTTAACGGCTGGTGGGTACAGCCAGACTGCAATATGCCAAGTGGCGAAAGCTTTGCACGTCAGGCTCTTTACAGTCAGCTTTATTATAAAGAAAAATTCGGTAAAATCTGTAAAACTGGCTACAATGTTGATTCATTCGGTCATAGCGCATTTTTACCACAGTTTTTAGTGAAGGCTGGTATGACTGGCTACGTTATGCACCGCCCAGGCACTCACGAAAATAAAGAAATGCCAGAAAATCTTTTCTGGTGGGATAGTGCAGACGGCTCAAGAATTATGACCTACAGAATTCCTGAGGGCTACGGCGGAAGCGGAAAAAATGCACTCGATAGCAAAATGCAGGATATGGAAGAAAGAGCAAACGAAACCGGTCACGGAATGATGCTCTTTTACGGCGTTGGTAATCATGGTGGCGGACCAACAAAGGGTGATATTGAATATTTAAAAGAAAATTTAAAGCGTGAAGGCTTTAATGACCTTGAATTCAGCTCCCCTGACGATTTCTTTGAAGAATTAATGACTCAGCCACTCGATTTACCTTCTTGGGATGACGAGTTACAGCATCACGCAAGTGGTTGTTATAGTGCAACCTCACTCGTTAAAGAATTAAACAGAAAGTCTGAAAATCTTTTAGCATCTGCTGAGAAGTGGGATACTATTTCTTCTATTGTAACAGACTCAAAGGCAGAAACAGAAGAATTCAAAAAGGCTTGGCGTGAGGTTTGCTTTAATCAGTTCCACGATATTTTATGTGGTTGCTCAATAAGAGAAGCGTATGAAGATGTTAAAATGAGCGAGGGCTATGCTCAGAATATTGCATCAAAATCATATAACAATGCAGTTTTAAAAATTGCAAGAAGAATTGACACGTGGATTGATGGTGTAGATAAGGCAGTTTTAGCCGAAAACACAAGCAATCAGATGGCTTTAGAAAATGGCTTCCCAAGACCAGTTGTTGTGTTTAACCCACATTCTTATGATGTTGAAATTCCAGTAAGAGTTCATCACCCATCAAAAGCAGTTAAAGATAGCGATGGTAAAGAAGTGCTTTTCCAGAATGTAAGAGCTTCAAGAAGTAATGATAATCACTTAGACACATTATTTATGGCTAAAATCAAATCATTAGGCTATGCTACATACTGGCTCGAAAGAGACTGTGACATAAAGGCAGAAAAAGAAGTAACTGCTGAGCAGAATTTCTTTATGGAAAACGAGCACATTATGGTTGCTTTCGACAGAGAAACTGGTTACATTAAAAATCTTGTTAACAAAGAAAACGGCGTAGAATATGCAAGTGAAAACTTTGTTGCAATTCCAACAGTTATAAGTGATGAAGAAACTGACACCTGGGCACACAACGTGTTTAAATTCCATAATGTAAAAGGCTTTATGGAGCTTCAGTCTATAAAGAGAATTGAAGATGGCGCACTTCGTAGTGTAATAAGAACAGTTCACAAATTCAATGACTCTTACTTAACACAGGATTTTATATTGACAAAAGGTCAGAAAACATTAAGAGTAGATTGCAAGGCAATGTGGCAAGAGAAGTTCTCACTTCTCAAAATGTCTTTTGCAGTAGGTGGTGAAGATGAAATTTCTACCTACGAAATTCCTGGTGGATTTATTAAAAGACCTTGTAATGGTGAAGAAGAGCCGGCACTTAACTGGGCAGATGTAACTGTTACTAAGAATGGCAAGCGTAGTGGTATTGCAATAATGAGTGATTCAAAATACAGCTATGATTGTGTTGGTACTGAATTAAGACTCACAGCTTTAAGAAACGTTATCTTTGCAGACCATTATTCTGACCGTCCAGAAGCAAACTTCGATTTCACAGATGAAGGCTTAAACAGATTCTCTTACGGAATTTATCTTCATAGTGGCGAAGCAGAAAATAGTGACGTTATGAAAGAAGCACATATTTTCAATAATAACATTGTTGCAGTTCCAGAAAGCTACCACAAGGGTGACTTAGACCCAGTTGACAGCTTTATGTATGTTGATTGCGATAATGTAGAAATTACAGCACTCAAACGCTGTGAAGACGGTAGTGGCGATTTAATAATTCGTCTTTACGAAACAAAGGGCATTGACTGCACAAGAGGAATGTTAATGTCTAAGCTCTTTGATAATGGCTTCTGGTTTGATATTAAGAAGCACGAAGTTAAAACCTTCCGTGTTAGAAGAGATTTAACAGTTTTAGAAACAAATTTCTTAGAGGGAATTGTATAAGAATTAGGAATTAGGAATTAGGAATTAGGGAAATTTTAAATGAATGCATTCTATCGTATTTAGTTTATGAAAA
>JAZNCY010000175.1:0-3428 GCA_045587825.1 Acutalibacteraceae bacterium | reverse complement strand
TACTAAATTTTTTGTGGGGGTAATAAAATGAGAAATTTAACTATTAACAGAGAAAAAGCGTTTACTGGATGTTTATGTAAATATGATGTATATGCTCTTTCAACTGATGGCAAAGGTATGAAGTTCCGAAAAGAAAGATATAAAAAAATAGGAGCTATCAAAAATGGTAAGCAAGAAACTTTTCAGATTTCTGAAGAAGAAACAAAAATCTTAGTTGTACCAGGTTTAATGTCAAATAAAATTGATAAAATTATTGCTAATGATATTGTAACTATCCCAATGGGTGTGGAAGATGTTTCTTTATCGGGTAAAGTTAAAAGAACTGCTTTATATGCTACATTTTTTAATGAACCTATTGGTGAAGATACAATAAATAATAGAAAGAAAAATAAAAAATATTCTATTTACTATATAATTAGTAGTATTATATGTTTAATTTTGGGTATTTTATTAGGTCTTTCAACAGTTATGGCAGAACCGGTACCGGCAACTTTTCCGGTTAATGAAATGCAAATTACGTTATCAGATGATTTTATTGATGATAGCGCCGATGGTTATGATGCGGTTTTTACAAATGGAGACGTGGTTGTTCTTATAATGAAAGATTATATAAAAACCGAAGAAGAATATAAAAATATGACTCTCGAAGAGTACGGAATTGCCTCAGCAAATTTTGTTGAAGAAAACTGCTTTGACGAAAATGGCGGTTCTTGTTCGGAATTTAAGTCAGAAAACGGTTTTAATTTCATTGAATATCAAGTAAACCAAGAAGATGGTTCCACATATTTTTATAAAGAATATTATTATGAAGTTGACGATGCCTTTTGGTGTGTAAGTTTTGCTTGCACAACCGAAGAAGATTACGTTGCAAGTTACAATTCTTTCGACGAATGGGCAAAGTCTGTTACATTCAACGAAACAGTTTAATAAAGAAGAACAGTTCTATGAATTTCATAGAACTGTTTAATTATTTTTAACATTTTTTGATTGACATATAAGTGTAACTATGTTATAGTATTCACATCCGATAGAGGTGCATTTTATCATCAGTAGCATTTGCGTGAGCATTTTACCAGAATGGCAGGTGTGAAAGGGGTAGGTGCCGAAGTCAGTTTGTGGTAAAAAACTGGTCTGGCGGTATGGAATAATATCTGTATCGTTGTCGCAGAAATGCGGAGAGCTATCTTACAATTTTAATGCATAATTGCGTAAAGTGTAAGTAGTTGCTATTCGGGCAGCTATTTTTTATTTATTAAAGGAGTTATTTAAAATGAGTAACACAATTTTTACTGGTGTAGCAACAGCGTTAGTTACCCCAATGACAAAAGACGGAATTGATTACGAAAATTTAGGTAAATTAATTGATTGGCAAATCGAAGAAGGCGTTAATGCTTTAGTTATTGCTGGTACAACAGGTGAGGGTTCTACTCTTACTGATGAAGAACACAAAGAGGTTCTTGCTTTTTCTGTAAAAAGAGCAAATAAAAGAGTGCCAATTATTGCTGGTACTGGTTCAAATGACACAGCTTATGCAATCCAACTTACAAAGCACGCTTGTGAAGTTGGTTGCGATGCTATGCTTTTAGTAACACCTTATTATAACAAAGCAACTCAACGTGGTTTAATTGAATCTTTTACTGCTATTGCAGATGCATCAACAAAACCTTGTATTCTTTACAACGTTCCAAGTAGAACTGGTTGCAATCTTTTACCACAATCAGTTGCAGTTTTAGCAAAACACCCTAATATTGTTGCTATTAAAGAAGCAAGCGGCAACTTCTCACAAATTGCAGAACTCATTTCTCTTACAAATGGTGAAATTGATGTTTATTCTGGTAACGATGACCAGATTGTTCCACTTCTTTCATTGGGTGGTAAAGGTGTTATTTCTGTACTTTCAAACGTTTTACCAAAAGAAACAGTTGAGATGTGCGACAAATTTTTCGCAGGCGATATTGCTGGTAGTGCAGAAATTCAACTCAAATTAATCCCACTCATTAATGCTCTTTTCTGTGAGGTTAATCCAATTCCTGCAAAAGCTGGTGTAGCTGCTATGGGTTATGGCGAGAATTATTTAAGATTACCTCTTACTACAATGGAAAAATCTAATGAAGAAAAATTATTATCTCTTATGAGAGAACAGGGAATTAACGTATGAGCAATTTAATTTGTAGTAATCTTGAAATTAAAAATAACGAATTATATTTTGGTGGCAGAAGCACAAAAGAAATTGCAACAAAATATAAAACACCACTTTATATGATGGATGAAGTGACTATAAGAGCGAATTGCAAAAAATATGTTGCTTCTTTAGAAAAGTACTTTGGTAATGGCGCAAAAGCGTTATTTGCAAGTAAAGCTTGTTCTTTTAAAAGAATGTATGAAATTATATCTTCAGAAAATATGGGTGCCGATGTTGTTTCTGTTGGTGAATTATACACAGCAATTAAAGCGGGTGTTAATCCACAAGAACTCTATTTTCACTCAAACAGTAAAACTGATGAAGATATTGAATATGCAATTTCTAAGAATATCGGTTTCTTCGTTATTGATAATATTGAAGAGCTTGATGCTATTAATCATTATGCATCTGAAAATAATATAAAACAAAAAATTCTTATCAGAATAACTCCTGGTATTGATACACATACATATGAAGCAGTTAATACTGGTAAGGTTGATTCTAAATTTGGTTTTCCTATTGAAACAGGTGCGGCTGAATTTATAACAGGTGAAGCACTTAAAAGAGAAAATGTTGAGTTAAAAGGCTTTCATTGTCACGTTGGTTCTCAGCTTTTTGATTCAGAGGTTTTCATTCGTGCTGCTGATATAATGCTCGACTTTGTTGCAGATATGAATAAAAAATTCGGTTTTTCAGCAGAAATTCTCGACCTTGGTGGTGGCTATGGCGTTCGTTATGTTGAAAGCGACCCATATTTAGATATTGAAGATAACATCCGTCAGGTTGCAGAATTTTACAAGAAAAAATGTGCTGAATTAGGCATTAAAGAGCCAAGTGTAAGAATGGAGCCTGGCAGAAGTATTGTAGCAGATGCAGGTCTTACACTTTATAGTGCAAATACTGTTAAAATTATTGAGGGCTACAAAAACTATGTTGCAGTTGATGGTGGTATGACAGATAACCCACGTTTTGCACTTTATGGCTCTGCTTATACTGTAATTGCAGCTTCTAAAGCAGAAGAAAAGTGCGATTTTAAATGTAGCCTTGTTGGTCGTTGCTGTGAAAGTGGTGACATTTTACAAGAAAACGTTATGTTGCCATCAGATATAAAACGTGGTGATTTGATTGCAGTGCTTACAACAGGTGCTTATAACTATTCAATGTCATCAAACTACAACAGAATTCAAAAATTACCAGTTGTAATGGTCAATGGTAATGAAGATTACGTTGCAGTTAAAAGAGAAAC
>JAZNCY010000174.1:0-4083 GCA_045587825.1 Acutalibacteraceae bacterium | reverse complement strand
CTATATCGGTAGTTGGTTCAAAATTTATTCTCCAATTAAGATAAGAACCTAACACACCACAATTAACACATCTTTCACCTGTATAAACCCAATGTACACTACCATTTTCTTTACGAATAAACCCTACACGAATATTGTAGTCTGTTGACTTGTTACAGACACTACAAGTTTGTATTTGGGGTTCTGATTCATCCCAGATATCAACACAATCCAAAATCACTTTTTCATAATCACAGTTCGAACACTGCACTTGAATAGTTTCTTCTGTTTCATCAATATTCAATCTAAAAATTTCGCTTTTGCAATTCGGACAAATAATAGGTTTTATATCTATATCGTCTTCTTCTGTATAAGCTCTTAAATATTCATTAATGTCATCAGGATGAGTCCCCTTCCAAAACTCACCAGAAGTATCAATCATAATCACATCACCTTTTTTCATTACAAATAAACAAGTTCCTAATTCCTAATTCCTAATTCCTAATTCCTAATTCCTAATTCCTATTTCCTATTTCCTAACCATCTTAACGAGCTTAATAATACCTAAAACAATAAGAGGAAGAATTTCGCCGATGATTACTGCAAATAATGAGAACACGAACATCCAGAAGATGTTGCCGTAAACTCTTGGCTCGTAATACATAAACATTGTAGGAACTACTAATACTGTTGTAAATACAGGGAATAAGAATTTGATTTTCTTATCTGATATTGCAATACCAATTATACCAATAATAAGAGTAAGTGCCATAATAAGAATTATGTGAGCATCTTTATTGCCCATTGGTATTAACGGAAACAAGAAAATTAACGCTAATTCAATACCAGCAATTATTAATTCTTTTAAATACTTTTTCATTAATATTTATCCACACTTTCTACGTCTAATGAGAATACAATAGCACCACCGACTGCAACCTCTGCACCTAAGTCGCCTTCACGAAGTCCGCTACCGAGAGCTTGTGTTGATGGAGCAGTCTGAGTTCTTCTTTTACAATGCTCTTTAATAGTTTCTTTTGCTTTCTGAACCTTATCATCTTCAGCACCGATTAAAAAGGTTGTGTTACCAACCATTAAAAATCCACCTGTTGTTGAAAGCTTTGTAACTGAAAAGCCCTCTTTTGTGAGCGCAGAAGAAACAACTGCACTATCTTCATTATTTACGATTGCTATAAGAAGTTTCATAATTCAAATTCATCCTTTCATTATATCTTAGGTAATATCATTTTAAGACTCTTTTTATCGAGAAGTTTTACATCTGGTATTTCATAGCGGTTGTCGTTAGCATCTTTAATAAGCACACGACCATCATAAAGAGGTTTAACCGCTGTAATGTGGTTTCTTATTTCAAAGGTATAAACGCCTTTGTCTGTTTCAGCAGTCCACATCCAGATTTTGAATTTCTCACTCATTTTCAAGAATTTTGTTATTCTTGGAATCATATAGTATTCTTCAAGCACTTTTTCTGCTACCTTTCGGGAATCTTCCATAAGGTCGTTTAAATCCCTTATAATAGCAATTTGTTCGCCTTCAGAGTCAACGAGTGCAATATACTTTGTAAGACCTGTTATAGGGAACATTCTGCGAAGCTCTACACCCGTGAATTTTTCGCCTGTATAAAATTCAACATCAACAAAAATTACGTCGTTTGGAGTTAAACGTATATCAGGACCTTCTACATAACGTGGCATTATATTGCACCCCCTTATTCAAAATTCTCTTCAGCCTTGCGTTTTTGAAGTTGTTCACCCATAGACTGAATTTCAATAAGTTTATAATATTTACCTTTGAGTGCCATAAGCTCTTCTGGAGTACCACACTCAATAATTTCACCTTTATCAACAACAACGATTTTATTCGCTTTTCTAAGAGTTGAAAGTCTGTGAGCAATCATAAGTGTAGTTCTGCCACTTATGAGTCTTTCAATAGCACTCTGAATAAGACTTTCTGTTTCTGAGTCAACCGCTGCAGTTGCTTCGTCAAATATTAATATACTTGGGTTTTTAAGCACTGCACGTGCAATTGAAACACGTTGCTTTTCACCACCTGAAAGACCAACACCACGTTCACCGAGCATTGTGTCATATGCATCAGGAAGCTTTGAAATGAAGCCGTGTGCATTTGCAACCTCAGCAGCGTGAAGCACCTGCTCAACGTGAGAAACGTTACTGCCATAAGCAATATTATTGAAAATAGTATCACGGAACATAAGTGGCTCTTGCTGAACGAAGCCTATAGAGTTTCTGTAATATTTCATATCAATATCACGAACGTTTACACCGTCAACAAGAATTTCGCCATCGTATTCGTCGTAATATCTCATAAGAAGATTTATAAGAGTTGATTTACCACTACCAGTTGTACCTACAATACCGACAATATCACCAGGCTCAATGGTAAGGTTGATATTTGAAAGAACCTTTTTAGAACGGTCAAATGCAAAGTTAACGTTTCTGAATTCAATTTTACCTTGCATTCTTTCCAGAGTCTTATCGTGACCAAAGTCGTGCTCTGGCTCTGCATCTAAAATATCAAGAATTTTTTCAGCAGATGCTAAAGTGTTCTGATATGTATCACCGATATTCGCAAAGAAGTTAACTGGGTTATAGAACATACTTGCATACGTTACAAATGAAACCAAAAGACCTAATGAAACGTCTTTATCGTCACCAATAACAAGATTACCACCCAAGAACCATATTACAAGCGAACCACAAGTAACAAGGAACGTAATAATTGATGGGAATATTGCGGCTGGAATTGCAACTTTTCTATCTTCTTTGAACCATTCATCACAGAACTTGTTGAATTTATCAATAGTTTTTCTTTCGTTTGTAAATGCTTTAATAACTCTGACTCCTGGTATTGAGTCTGCAAGCATTGTTGAAATTGCAGAATGTCTTCTCCAGAGGCGCATATATTTAGGTCCTAAAACCTTACTGAACATTTTACCAACTACAACAACTATAGGAACAGGAATTAACGAAAACAAAGCAAGCTTCCAGCTCATTGCGAACATTATAATTACAAGACCAACTAAAGTAAACGCCTGAACTACCGCTTCCTGCGATATTTTCATAATAAACTGCTGAATTGTACCAGCATCGGAGTTAACTCGGTTAATTACTGAACCAGTTGAGATTTTATCGAAAAAGCTCATTGGTAAATATTGAGCTTTTTCAAAAATATCTTTCTTTAAGTTTAATGTAATTTTGTTACCAGTTATTCTTAGTTTATATGACCTTATACCATTTACTATGTACTGGAACACATAAACTCCCATAAGCCACACAAGAACAACAATAAGCTTTTGTGCATCTTTATTAGGGATAACGTCGTCAACCATTATCTTTGTAATATAAGGTGGAACGAGTGACAAAACTGTTGCTACAACTGAAAGAAGCATACACACAACAAGTGACGTTTTTTCAGGAGCGACATATTTTGCAAATTTACTTATAATATGACTTTTGCTTGAGCAGTTGATACATTCTGCATCTGGCTTAGGTAATTTTCTGCCACATTTCGGACAGAATGAACGTTGCTTACTGTAAACAGATTTTACAACTTCAACCTCTGCTTCTGAAAAGCCATTTTCATTGATTACATTTACAAAGTTTGCGGCAGCATCGCCAACCTCTGCAGCGGCATAAGAAAACCTAAGAATATTTTTCTTTTTGTTTTCACCTTTTAATTTCACTTTGAAGAATGCATTACCATACATTCTTTTTACTTCTGCTTCTTCAATATCTTTATACTCAACAATTAAAAGATTGTCTGAAAAGCAACTGTCAAATGCGTAAAGCTTATCTTTAGTAAAAACAAGCATTGATTCGCCATATTTTCCTTTTAAATTCAAGTCACCCACGATAACAAAAAGCGACTCGCCTTTTATTTTTTCATCGTAAAGACTTTTATAAATTTCGGGAATGGGTTTATTGGTTATCTCTTTCACAAAAATGCCCCCTTTAAAAAGGTTTACATACAAACTGATTTTAGCAAACTTGGTATAATTTGTAAATACCTTAAAAAGATTTTTTGATTATAAACACAAACAATTTTTTATACTAAATATTATCATAT
>JAZNCY010000173.1:0-13244 GCA_045587825.1 Acutalibacteraceae bacterium | reverse complement strand
TTGTTTGAATTTTGTCAAATATTTTTTTTAAGACCACTTTTTTTTGTGCAAAACCGAAAAAACGACAGATTTCGCAAAAATATAGATAATTGAAATATTTTTCTTTATGTGCTATCATTTATATATAATTAACATACCTTCTACAAAAGTTTTGTAAGAAATAATTAATTTAAATTACCGAGATTCAAACAAAGTAAAATAATATGTCCATATAAATCAAGAAAAAAGATTGATTTATTGTTATTATATTTCAAGGGTGCAAAATGAACGATTTAGAAATAGTTGTTGCTACACAAGCATACATAAAATTACATCATAACGATGATAATTTCAGTATTGAGAGTATATGCAATGCTATAGGATATTCACGTCGTCAGCTTGATAGATTGTTTCGTAAATATATACAGATAACACTTTACGAATATGTGAATGCTATAGTGTTAAGCAAAAGTGCAGAAAAACTTATAAACACACACGACAATGTACTTGATGTAGCTTTAGACAGTCATTTTAATTCTCACGAAGGCTATACAAGGTCATTTGCAAAACGTTTTTCTGTCACTCCTGATGAGTATAGAAAAACTAAAATTGCTATACCTTTATTCGTTGGTCACCCTGCAAATCATTATCATATCTTGAAAGAAGGACGAGCAATGGAAAGCACATCAATCTGTACTGTAATACCTGTAAACAGACCGAAAAGAAAACTGATTTATCTTCCATCGAAATCGGCAACGGGTTATTTATCTTATTGTGAAGAAGCAGGCTGTGATTGGGAAGGACTACAGAACAGTATTCCCGAAAAGTTTGATACAGCAGCAATTCTTGAGTTACCTGATTTTTTACAAGATGAAGGATACAGCAATATAGCTTCAGGTGTCGAAGTTCCATTAGATTATTCAAAGCCTTTGCCTGACGGCTACAAATTGGCAGAACTTCCAGAATGTACAATGCTTTATTTTCAAAGTGAACCATTTGAAAATCCCGATGATTTCGGTGCTTATATCGGTCAAGTTTACAAGGCATTAGAAAACTACAACTTTGAACGATATGGTTATAAACTCGCAACCAACATCGCTCCTACATTCAATTTCGGAGCACAAACAGATGTCGGTGCAAGAATCGCCGTACCAGTAATAAGAATTTAAAAAATTAAGGATAGCTCCGATGAAAGAGCTATCCTTGTTTTATGTATTTATTAATTTATTTTATCTACCAGAAAATGTACTTTTTGATATGCATCCTGTTTTATTCTCGCCTTTTCTTCTTCGTCGTTAATATCAAGAAAAGCAACTATATCAGAAGGTCCAGCGTGTTCTGGAGAGGCAAATTTCTCGTCTAACTTTTCTCTCATTTGTTCTACAAGTTTTTTATTTCTATAAGGAATAAACTCATCTACAAGAGCCTTAACGCCACCTTGAAAATTGTCAATTGTACAGTAAATATCATATGCATCTTTTGGCTTTCCTCTTCCAAGCGCCATCGCTTTCATAACAAGATATGGTACAACTGATATAACATTAACATGACCACTATCAAGTGCACCATCAGAGCGTATATATTCAATTTTTACATCTGTTGGTGGAAATTCAAAAGCAAAATTACCACCCGTTGCAGGCAACGCCTTTATACCATCAACGTGTTTACTTACAGCACCACCATCGCCACCATATTTGCCAGATAAAAAATCAACATCAACATTATAAGATACACCTTGTATTTCAACAGTTTTAACAAATGTAAAGTATTGCTCAGGGTGTCTCGAGTATCCATTTTGCGTAAGTATTCTTTTTATTGTCTTATAACTATCAGTTCTTTTTATTTGTTGTTGGTCTAACAAAACATCGACATCTATTGAGCCAATATGATCACTGTCTGGATATAGCAAAGAAGGCACCCAACCTCCAATAATTCTAATATTATCCGCAAACTCATTTAACAGATTTACTATCTCTCCCAAAATCATATATGCGGCATCTTTTTGTCCTTCTGAGTAGTCGACTGCTTGTTTTAACTCCCTATCTTTAATCAAATTAATCTCTCCTTATATTCTTTTAAAATAATAGCTTCTGCCGCTTCTTCTCCACGTCCTACATTTCCCAACAAATCAATAATTGTCTGTACAGGCGATGTAACAAAACTATTGTTAATTTCACGATAAAACATAAGTGGCGTTTCATCGTGAGGTATAGTTACAACAACATTTCCACCTGATTTCACGGGTTGTAAGTTCAAATCAAGAATAAATTCATTCAAATACTGTGGTTCAACATATACATCAACTTTTTTATATCTAACAGTAGGTGAATATCTTGCAGCTGCTGAAAACCCTCCTAAAACCGCACAATTGTCATGCTCTATACTCCAAGAGGAAATCTCTTTTTCTAACTCGGGTAATGAATCGAGTGAATAATATTCGATTTTTTGTGACTCTTTTTTGTGATAATCATTCGCCCAAGAGTGTAGTAATTCTTTTATGTCGGTTAGTCTAAATTTTCCATCCTTATCTTCGTTAATCCAATCACGTTCTTTGAGGAAGCGTTTAACGTTTGAAACCATTCCGATTGATTTACCTGTTACTTCACACAGTTTTTTTACTTGCCAACTCTCAAAAGGTTTATCTAACATTGTTCGTATTATTGCTGATGTTGCTCCTGATGTTTTCAAAAAATAATTTTTCTTTTCTCTTTTTTCGATGTATTTATTTTCTTTTCCTTGAAAATGTATAAATATCCTTTTAGAAAAAATGTAACAATTACCAGATAAATCAATATAACTCAATTGGTTTTTATATATGATTTCAGCTGATTCATTTGAAACATAAGGTGCCATGAACACATAACAATAATCATCGATATGTTGTAAGGCTAATTTTATAAACATATTAACAAAGCGTTTTTCACCGTTTGTTTTTACCATTACGCAATATCGCTGAGATAGTTCATTATCACTAAAATGAACAATTGCGTGAAAATCTCCAAACCCTCTTTGAAGACCAGTATCGATAATTTCTATATCTGAAACGAATGGTACTTCATTTATGATTTTACAGAACTGTTCTTTAGCAGTCTGAATATATTGATTTTCCCAAAAGTTTTGTTTCATTAAAAATCACCCTTTCACCGCTTTGGTGAAACTATTATAATCGATGAAACCCAATTTGTCAATATAAAAAAATAAAACTGACTTTATTTTAACTAAAGTCAGTTTTAGGAACGGATGCTAAATACCATTTACCACCAATTCTTATAGCATAAACATCTTTATAAATACTCTGATACTCACCTAAAGAGCCTTTTGCATCTATTGTAAAAGAAATCTTTGCACCTTTGTTGGCTTTTTTCTCATAAAGATAAGTTTCTTCTAAATATTCGTTTATCTCTTCAAGTTCATCTTCGGCAATATATTCTACTGAGTCAACTGTATATTTGAGTTTAAACTCTTCACCGCAACGAAGCTTATAAAACTCGTAGCTTCGGCGCATTGAATAAGTCATTTCAGTAAGAACAACCTCGTCATCGAAATATATATATTCTTTGTTATATGATTTAATCTGTTCATCATATAACGTGAAATATAATTCTTCGTTATTCTTTTCGATTGCATTTGCAAATGTTTTTACAAGACCATCAGGCTTACTACCAGTAAGAAGCCCTGTTGTTATTGAAGCGATACTTAGAACTATTGCAATAATTATAAGACTTAACACTCTGCTTTTCATTGTAGGCATTCTGAGTCTTTTAATTCTTTTTATAAGCTCGCTTTCTGTATTTTGTGTTTTACGCTTTTTCTGAAAAGTTGCACCGCAATAAGCACAGTGCTTGAAATTTTCAGGACTTTGTTTTTTACACTTTTCGCAGTACAAATTTTCACCTACTTTTAAAAGAAAACTACCCGAAAAATTTTGGGTTTTTCGGGTAGTATTAATTTTTAATTATTCAGCTGCTTCTTCAGTTGCTTCTTCTACTACTTCAGCAGTTTCTTCTGCTGGTTCTTCAGGAAGAAGTGCACGAATTGAAAGACCAACTCTCTTGAGGTCAAAGTCGATTTCAGTAATTTTTGCTTTAACCACTTCGCCTACTTTAAGTACTTCTGCTGGATTTGCAATGTGTTTGTTTGCAATCTGAGAAATGTGGATAAGACCATCTACACCAGGGATAATCTGAGCGAATGCACCAAATGAAGTGAAGCTAACGATTTTAACGTCTGCAACAGTATCAACTGGGTAATCTCTCTTAAGAATTTCCCATGGATTATCTTCAACTTTTTTAAATCCTAATGAAATCTTTCTCTTTTCTGGGTCAAGTGCTTTAATAGTAACTTCTACTTCGTCGCCAACGTTAACTACTTCTGATGGATGTTTAATTCTGCTCCAAGAGAGTTCAGAAATGTGAATCATACCATCTACGCCACCGATATCAACAAAAGCACCGTAGTTTGTAAGAGATTTAACTGTACCTTTACGTGTTTCGCCTTCTTGAACTTCAGCCCAGAACTTGTCTTCAGCTTCTTTCTTAGCGCCTTTGAGTACAGCTTTGATTGAACCAACTGCACGTTTTCTTTGCTTATTGATTTCAATAATTTTGAATTCAACAGTTGTTTTTAATAAATCTTCTAATTTGTCGTTACGATTCATTGTAGCAAGTGATGCTGGAATGAATACTTTAACGTTTTCAGAAAGAACAAGAATACCACCACGGATAACGTCTGTTACAACGCCTGTGAATACTTTGTCTGTGCCTTCTGATGCTAAAATGTTATCCCATGCTTTAACAGCATCATAACGTTTTTTAGAAAGCATAATTACGCCTTCTGCATTGTTTGTTTTCATGATGATGAGGTCTAATTCATCGCCTGGCTTTAACTCTGTTTGCGGATTAGCGTTAGGGTCATTGCTGTATTCACTGTAAGGAATATAGCCGGTTTCTTTCCTGCCGATATCAACTTGTATCTCAGTTGACTTAACGCTTATTACAGTACCCTTTACTTTCTGGTTACTGTTAAGGCCGCTAAGTGATTCCTCTAATGCAGCTGCAAAATCAAAATCTTCTGCTGATACAGAGTTCTGCACTTTTTCCTCCTCAATCATTTTGTTTTCGTTTACAATTTCGGACATGGTTATAAGTACCTCCTTTATAATACCGGCGGGAGTGGATGCACCCGCAGTAAGACCGATTGAGTTAAAACCAGAAAATGAGATACCATAAAGCTCATCTTTAGTTTCAACAAGAAATGACGGGCAATTTTTTTCGCAGACACTTTTTAATTTTTGGGTGTTTGAGCTGTGCTTACCACCCACAATTACCATAGCATCATTTTTAAGCGAAAGTGCAATTGCTTCTTTCTGTCTTTCTTCAGTCGCACTACATATTGTATCAAAAATTTTTGCATTTGTACATAGTAATTTTACTTTTTTTAAACTTTTTTCCCATTCTTTGACACTAAAAGTCGTTTGTTCGACCAAAATTAATTCTTTTTGAGAAAATAAATTGTTTTTTTGTAATAAATCCTCTAATTCACCCGAATCCTTCACAACATACGCTTCACCCTTTGCACAGCTTTTTATGCCGTGTACTTCGGGGTGACTCGGGTCGCCTAAAATTATTGTTACAACATTTTCGCCTGAATTATCTCTTACGATTTTATGAATTTTATTAACAAACGGACAAGCGGCATCTATAAACTCGACACCACTATTTTTAACTTCTTCTAAAACATCCTCAGTAACGCCGTGTGTTCTTAAAACAAGAATTGCACCATTTTTTACCTCATTTGGATGCTCTACAATATCCACACCACGATTTTTAAAATCTTCAATAACCTGTGGATTGTGAATAATAGGACCTAAGGTTGCAACCTTCTTGCCTTCAGAAAGAAGCTTTTCTATTAACTTAATTGCTCTGTCAACACCAAAGCAAAATCCTGCTGTTTTAGCAAGGGTTATATTACACATTAAAGACGCTCCTTTATTGTGTTAATCATAAGCTCTATTGACTCTTCTAAACCGATTTCAGTAGTATCTACTAAAACTGCATCCTCTGCCTGTTTTAATGGTGCAGTTTCTCTGTTCATATCCTGATAATCACGTTCTTTTATTTCTTTTAAGATAGTTTCGTATGATACGTCCTGACCTTTTTCCTGTAATTCTTTAAAGCGTCTGTCAGCTCTTGCTTCTGCTGATGCAGTTAAGAAAATTTTGATTTTTGCATCTGGTAACACAACTGTACCAATATCTCTGCCGTCCATAATGCAATCGTTATTTTTTGCAATATTTCTTTGTAAATCAAAAAGGAATGCTCTTACTTCTGGGATTGAAGATACATTAGAAGCAGCCATTGAAACCTCGTTTTGTCTAATAGCAGTTGAAACGTCTTCATCTCTTAAGAATACGTGTTGTTCACCATCAATGAATTTAAGAGAAACTTCTGCAGTTTTTAAGGTTGGAATTACTTCTTCTGGATTTTTTGTGTTTTCTACGCCATTTCTTAAAGCGTTTAAAGCAACAGTTCTGTATAACGCACCTGTATCTACATAAATAAAACCGAGTTCAGCTGCAGCCTTTCTTGCTATTGTGCTTTTACCTGCACCTGCAGGACCATCAATTGCTACGTTAATCATATTAAAATACCCCTTTGTTTATATTTCGATTGAGTCACCCGCTAAGTGACCGGTTGAGAATGCTATTTGTAAATTGAAGCCGCCAGTATAGGCATCAACGTCTAAAACCTCACCAGCAAAGTAAAGACCTTTAACTAATTTACTTTCCATTGTTTTAGGGTTGATTTCTGAAATATCAACACCGCCTGAGGTTATAACCGCTTCGTCAATTGGTCTGAAATCGGTTACTGTGAGTGTAATATCTTTTAAGAAATCGACTAATTCGCTTCGCATTTCTTTTGTTACCTGATTTGATTTTAAATTACCATTAAGCTTTGTAAGTTTAACAGTTATAGGAATCATTTTTCTTGGTAATAAAAGTGCTAAAGTGTTATATAAATTCTTATTTGAACATTCAAGTAAATCACGTTGAATTCGTTTATCTAACTGCTCATAGGTTAAAGCGGGCTTAAAATCAATATGAATTTTATATCTGCCCTTTTCCATATTTCTCATATGAGAAGAAGCAGAAAGCACCATAGGACCAGAAATACCATAATGAGTAAAAATCATTTCGCCCATATCTTCGTAAATATCACGGTGTTTCACTGTATCTTCAACTATGATTTTTACGTTTCTTAAAGAAAGCCCTTGTGCTTCGGTACACCAGCCCTCGTGACACTCTAATGGCACTAAAGATGGTTTTAAATCTGTAATTTTGTGACCAGCCTGTTTTGCTAACTCGTAGCCATCACCAGTTGAGCCAGTTTTTGGATATGAAAGACCACCAGTTGCAACAATTACATTTGAAGCATAATATTTTTTACCATCTTCGGTAATGCAACCAGCCACTTTGCCATCTTCTATAATAAGCTCAGTAGCTCTGCCCTGTTTTCTTGTAACGCCGTTTATTGTTATGTATTTATTTAAAGCATCAACAATGTCGAGTGCTTTATCAGAAACTGGGAAAACTCTGTTACCACGTTCAATTTTAAGTGGCACTCCTAATTCTTCAAAGAAATCCATTGTATCGGCAGTATCGAAGCGTGAAAATGCACCGAATAAAAATCTGCCGTTAACAGGGATATTTGCAATCAAATCATTAAGTAAAGGACAATCGTTTGTTACGTTACATCTGCCTTTACCAGTTATAGCAACCTTTCTTGCTAATTTGTCGTTACGTTCAAGAAGTGTTACTTTCAAACCATTTTTAGCAGCAGTACCAGCAGCCATTAAGCCAGCCGCACCGCCACCTATTACGAGTACATCCATTGTTATAAAAACCTCATAAAATAATTATTTTTTCTGTCATTTCTTTACCGCATACATCGGGATTTTCTAAACACAAGGAATATAAATCTCGTGCTTTACATTCAAGCTCAAATATTCTCTTGCCATTTTCGTCAAGATTCTTTAAATCTGCTGAGCGTGTTATTACAGGTAACCTCGCTTTTTCTTTACACTCTTTTAAAAGTGAAGCACCTTTTTCGTTGAAGCCCATAACTCTTATATATGGCACGGGTGTTTTTAAAAGTTCTTTTGTTACACCCAAATATGCGAAAAGAAGAATTCTTCTTATTCTTGATAAAGTATATCGTTTTGTTTTGATTTTTTCAAGTAGTTCATTGTAAGAAGTTGAATTTCTTACTGCTTCATAAATTCTGTATTCGAGACCTTCGTTAACATCTGGTAGTTCTCTTAATTCTTCTACACTCATTGTACGGAGTTTAAAAAGCAGAGAAAGTTCATACTTGTTATAATCTATAATTTTTTTCTCATTAATTGCATTTTCTAAAACAGAGAAAGACTCCTGTGGCACAAAGTTTTTAACTTCAGCTAAATTGTCTATAAAAGTTCTTATTAATGACGCTGAACGGATATTCCCGACACCTTCTGCCGAGTCGTGAGAAGCCCCTGTTCTTTTAACTGTTGTAATATCTAAATCGGAATTTAATTCTAAAAGTGCTTTAGCATATTCTACACCTAAAATATCGTTTGAATTTTGCAAAAGTTCAGCTTGTACTTCGCCAAAAAGTTCTTTTACAGTCTGTTCACGTGCCGTTGGGAAAGACACTCCACTTTCAACTAATTTTGAAACAAGTGAATTAAAATCTGCACTTTTTAAATTCTTTGCACATTCTAAAAGCATTTCTTTATTATTGCTTTCAGACCCAAATCCGAGAGAGTCGAGACAGTTTAAAGAGTCAAGCACCGTAACGCCTGAAAGAGCAAACTTCTCGGCAGTTGAGCTACAATATGGAAACGGCAACGAAAGAACTAAGTCGACGCCTGACTCGAGTGCCATTTTTGTTCTTTTATTTACATCTAATATGGCAGGCTCGCCACGTTGAACGAAGTTACCGGACATAACCGCTGTAACGCTATCATTTTCATTTTGTTTTAAAGAATCAACAAGATATTTGTGACCGTTATGAAACGGATTAAATTCTGCAACAATTCCGTAATTCAACTTTAGCCCACCTTTCTGATAAAATAATGTAAACTGTACTTGAAAAAAGTTTAAAAAGTGTTATAATAAATAATGTTATTATTTTACACAATAAATACACAATTAAAATTCTTTTAAAGAATTAAAACTATTTTGGAGGTTCAAAAAATGAAAATTCTCGTAATTAACTGCGGTAGTTCTTCACTTAAGTATCAGCTTTTTGATATGGAAAGCGAAAAATGGCTTGCAAAAGGTATTTGTGAAGCAATTGGCACAAGCACAAGCTCTGCAAAAGGTTCAACTGCTGATGGCAGAGAATTTAAGAAGCCAAACGTAAATATTCCTGACCACAAGGTTGCATTTAACATTGTTAAAGAAGCACTTACAACTGGTGAATGCAAGGTTATTGACGACCTTAAAGAAATTGACGCTGTAGGTCACAGAGTTGTTCAGGGTGGCGACCGTTACACAGAAAGCATTCTTATTGATGATTCTGTTGTTAAAGGTATAGATGAGCTCGGTACACTCGCTCCACTTCACAACCCTGCTCACGTTATTGGTATTAACGCTTGCACAGAAGTTTTTGGCGACAAACTCCCACAGGTTGCTGTATTTGACAATGCATTCCACAGCACAATGCCTGAAACATCATATATGTTCGGACTTCCTTATGAATTCTATGAAAAATACCACGTTCGCCGTTATGGTGCTCATGGTACCAGTCACCGTTTCGTTGCATACAGAACTGCTGAAATCGTTGGTAAAGATTTAAAAGACTTTAAGCTTATTACTTGTCACCTTGGTAATGGTTGCTCAATTACTGCTATTAAAGATGGTAAAGTTCTTGACACAAGTATGGGTCTTACTCCACTTGATGGTTTTGTAATGGGTACTCGTTGCGGTGCTGTTGACCCATCTGCTATTACATACATTATGGATAAAGAGGGCATTTCACCAAAAGAAATGGACACACTTATGAATAAGAAAAGTGGTGTTCTTGGTATTTCTGGGGTTCACTCAGATGACCGTGAAGTTAAAAAGGCTGCAACAGAAGGCAACAAGAGAGCGAAGCTCGCACGTGATATGCAATGGTATCAGATAAGAAAAGTTATTGGTTCTTATATTGCTGCTATGAACGGCGTTGACGTTATTGCTTTCACAGGTGGTATTGGTGAAAACTGCACAGACTTAAGAGAAGACGTTTTAACAAACCTTTCTTACCTTGGCATTAAGCTCGACAAAGCTGTTAACGATGCAACTCACGGTGATGAAGTTGAACTTACTCTCCCTGGCTGTCCAGTAAGAGCATTCGTTGTTCCAACAAACGAAGAGCTTGCTATTGCGAGAGACACTAAAGAGATTGTAGAGAAGTTATAATTCGGAATGCGTAATGCGTAATGCGTAATGCGTAATTCGGAATTAAAGGAAACGCTTCGCGTTTGATTGTATTAAATATCAATAAAATAAATAAGTTCTATCATTTGCAGTTTAGTAACTGAAGTGATAGAACTTTTTATATTTATATAGTTGTTATGGCGTTTTCGAAAATTCTTTTTAAATTATAAGTAACACCATTAGCAGCCTGAATGGTTAATATTATACATTCACACCAGCTTTTTGTAAAACGAGTTGAATATATTGTTCAGTTGAAATTTCACCGCTGAGTGCTTTTCTTGACCACTCAAGACATTGTTCGTCTGCCTTATAACCTTCCATTTCAACAGAAGCAACAGCGAACTCAAGTGCTTTATCAATTGACATATAAACTTCACCTCACAAATTTACTACAATTAGTTTAACATAAAATAAGGATTTAATCAATATAAAAAATAAATGGCAAATATAATCTGCCATTTATTATTTTTAATTATCCGTATATTAATTCAAATCAAAAACCAACTAAATCGTTTTTGGGCTCGAAAGTTTTATATCTCCACAACTGACTTACTGACAACTATCATCAAAATGAAAATGCATTCCTATCATTCTTACACCAACGATAAGGTGTACCCATTTTGATTTTTTCGCCGTTTCGTGCTAACAACTCGTCAACTCTTACGAATTCGTAGCCTTGTCTTTGTAATTCAGGAATTGCTCTGAGGACTGCTTCGACTGTTGCTTTTTTAGTATCGTGAAGAAGAATTATATCTCCATCACTTGCTTTTTTCATAATTCTTTCGTAGATATAGTCAGCATCTTTATCTTTCCAGTCATAAGTTGAGAAAGTCCAGCTGATAAAAACAACATCTAATTTTTTGAGCTGATAAAACGTAACGTCGCCATAAGGTGCACGAAGGTACATTGACCTTTCGCCTGTTATATTTTCAATAATGTTAAACGTTTTACCAATGCTTTCTTCGCAATCTTCTAATGAGTGAAGTGGCAGACGGATATGGTCGTAGGTGTGGTTACCTATTAAATGACCTTCGCTTGAAGCACGTCTTACAATTTGGGGATTTTTCTCTGCTTTTTCACCTATTACAAAAAAGGATGCTTTTGCATTATACATTTTTAAGCCATCAAGAAGCTCTTCTGTATAGTCGCTTGGTCCATCATCAAATGTGAGAGCAATTGCTTTTTCGCCAACATTATCAACAGGAATAATGTAACGGAGTGTACCATCAGGGATGCATCTTGAAAGAATCAATATTGCCATTATCATAGGAAGCAGTACGAGTAAATCTCTGAAAGTCTGCTTCTCGTATTTGTTAAGTTTAATTTTTTTCATACTACTGTTATAAAAAAATGCCGATTGATTACACAATCGGCATTATTTACTTTCATTAATTTATCTGTTTTTGAAGAGGTCGAGAATGTCAACAATATCGTCATCATCTGATGTTGAAGTTGTTTCTGGCTCTGCTGAAACAGATGATGGCATACCCATACCGAGACCTGCACCAGCTTTATTTGGGAAGCCGTTGATATCTGTACCGAAGCCTGTAGCAATAACAGTAACAACCATTTCGTCGTCAAGTGTTTCGTCAAATGTAACACCAAAGATGATGTTTGCATCTGCATCTGCAGCACTTGAAACGATTGTTGCTGAATCTTCAACTTCTTCAAGTGTAATATCAGGAGAAGCAGTAATACTGATAATAAGACCTTTTGCACCCTGAATTGTTGTTTCAAGAAGTGGGCTTGAAACTGCGGCATTTGCTGCTGCAGCAGCCTTTTCTTTACCAGAAGCACGACCAACACCCATATGAGCGTGACCAGCATCTTTCATAACTGCACTGATATCTGCGAAGTCTAAGTTGATAAGACCAGGAACTTTAATTAAGTCTGAAATACTCTTAACACCCTGACGAAGAACATCATCTGCAATGCCGAAAGCGTTAGCAAATGTAATTTTCTGCTCTGAAACGAGTTTAAGTCTTTCGTTAGGGATAACAATAAGGCTGTCTACATGCTGAGCAAGCTCTGCAATACCTGCTTCTGCTTGTTGCATTCTTTTTCTGCCTTCGAACTGGAATGGCTTTGTAACGATACCAACTGTAAGAATGCCACGTTCTTTAGCAATCTGTGCGATTGCAGGAGCAGCACCTGTACCAGTACCGCCGCCCATACCAGCAGTAATGAATACCATATTTGTATCTGCTAATGTATCAACAATAATGTCACGGCTTTCTTCAGCAGCTTTAAGACCCATTTCTGGACGAGCACCTGCACCACGACCGCCTGTAACTTTATCACCAATAGCAATTTTATGAGTTGCCTTTGATGTTTCAAGAGCTTGTCTGTCTGTATTAATAGCAACGAACTCAACGCCCTGAACACCTGCAGTAACCATTCTGTTAATAGCGTTACCGCCACCGCCACCAACACCGATGACCTTTATTTGAGTAGCTTCTTCGAATTCAGTTGTAACATTTTCAAATGCCATTTGAACTTCCTCCTAATATAGAACACAGCGTATACATACACCTGTGCAAAACTTTCCAATTTATCCATATAATGTTAACACACAACTTAAAGAATATCAAGTAATTTTTTCTAATTTTATCGTGTTTTTTGCAAATTTATTAAAAATCTACTAAAAAACGATTATTAAAAGGCTTAATTTTCACTTGTTTTAACTGTTGTTTCTGTTGTTTCGTTCTTTTTATTATCTTTATTTTTATTGTTATCTTTCTTTTTATCCTCAGATGTGGAATTTTTTTCAGTTCTTTCTTCTAAACCTGCTTTAAAAAAGACC
>JAZNCY010000172.1:0-3496 GCA_045587825.1 Acutalibacteraceae bacterium | reverse complement strand
AACAGTAATGTCAATGTATGCAGATTTACCAGGAACCATCTTAGACAAATCTGCAAGGGTGAATGCACCTGTGATAGGCAATTCAAGAGCCTGAATAAATCTCTTGAGCTTGTAACGTGGTATATCTGAATCACCAGGTTCTGTGATAAGGTCAAAGAACTTACCCATTGGCTTACCATCTTTGGAAAGATTCCAAGTGATATTAAGGTAGGGTGGCTTTGAAGGGTCTTTGCCCTGCTTCATCTCAGCTTTTTCGATTGTACCGTAGTATCTGCCTTTTTCGATTGTTGAAAAACCAGCGGGTTTTGTGTTTGGAAGTTCATTAAAGTTAATCATTCTTTGTACCATCCTTTGCAATTAAGAATATTGTCTTATAAAATGTGCTTGCCGCCTGAACAACGTCATTGAGTTTTGCATTATGCATTTCAATGTTACGGTTATAAGCATCTTCAAGCATACGTGATTTCTCAAAGGCTGCTTCAGCATTATTTTTGTAGCTGTTACAAGCTGCAGAAACTCTATTGAGTTCAGCTCTATAATGCTCGATAAGTATAGTCTTTTCTTTGTCTGAAAGTGACTTTACATTTTCGATGCCTTTAAGTACTTCGAGAGGTCTTACCTTTTCTCTGGGTTTACGTGTACGGGTTGTAGGTGTAGCGTTTTCTGCAGGCGCAGATGTTGCTGCATTTGATGTGTTTGTGTTACTGTTTGGCATAATTTTTCTCCTTTACTTTGTTAAGTTTATATACAATGTCTTGATAATATCGAGTGGCATATCATCAAGCTTTGTATCTTTGTGTCCAGCATTTTCTTTAAGAACTTTCCAAACAGGAACTGCGTTTGGATGTTCGTCTAAATATGTTTTGATTACAGCGATATATTCTTGACGCTGTTTCTCTAACAATTTTGCTGGGTCTTCACCTTCTTCAAGGTACTGTCTGAGTTGTTCAATAAGTTCAGGTGTGAACTCATATTCCTGGTCTACTTCAAAGATAGCATATCTAGACTTAATAACCAAAGCTCTTGGGTGTTCAGTCATTGTGGCTGTCTTTTTACCAGGGCTAATCATATGCAACACAAGGTCAGGTTCGTACTTAAGGTCAGCCTGTTGTATCTGCTGTTCACCGATACTTACAGGTTTTCCGTCTACGATTTCGTGCTTTTCTTTTACACGAACTGTTGCGATAACGTGGACACGGTCGTCACGGATAAGTGATAAAAGTTCGTTCTTCTCTTTAACGACTTCATCATCGCCCCAAGCTGCATACTGATTTTTTACAGTAGTTTGTTTTTTCGTCACAATGTCGAGCACACCGCCTTGGTACTGCCAAGCGTGAGAGATACTGTCTTCGACTACTGCTTCGGCTCCTGCTCTGATTGCAGCTTCTCTGAATGCGAGATAGTTTGAGGGTTTAAATCCAACATCTTTTGTAAGCTGTCCGATATTAAACTTTTCAAACTTTTCGCCAGTGCTTGCGGGAAGGTCTGTAAACAAATTAAGTGATTTGTTTTCAGTATCTATTGCAAACACTTTGGTCCAGTCTTTAGTTAAGCCTTTAGCCAGTAGAAGTGCAAGACCTGATTTACCTCTGCCTGATAAACCTTCAATGAGTATCGATGCTTTACAGGCCACACGTTTTGCTTCTTCAAAACTAAATATTGGGTTCATTACATTCTCTCCTTCATATATTTTTGATAATTATTTATTATATCAACCTGAGCGGCATTTTGCTTCAAAAGTTCTATCAAGTGCTCATCATACGTGTCCTTTAAGATGAGGTTGTATATGGTATGCCCTTTTGAAGCTTTAGCTTCTGAGGTTGCTATAAACCTGTCTTCAGCTTGTTGTATATCTGATACGGGTGGGAATTTATCGGTAAAGATTGCAACTTCTGCTCTATCGAGCGTTAGTGCTTCTTTCCCTGCATCAATCTGAAGTATTAAGAAATTATATTTACCTGCTTGAAAGTCTTTTACATACTGTTGCCTTAAATGTAAGGGTGTACTACCTGTAATAGACGCATAGGGTATTTTATTTTTCTTTAAAACTTCTCTTAAAATGTGTATAAAACTTGTAAATTTTGTAAACAATAAGGTTGGTGTTTCGGGATAGTCTTTAAGGTACTGTAGAATCCAGTCCATTTTTGGTGAAGTTCCTTTAAGACCTAATAGTCCAGGATGTAGACAGATTTGTCTATACCTTATTAGTCTATCCAGCACACCTTGGACAATAATGTCTTCTGTTTCAAAATATTGCGCTAACTCTTCTAAATATCTTAATTGTTCTGCCGTAGGGTCTAGTTTTATATCTATATAATCTTTATCAGGAAGCCACTGCATAACGTCTTTTCTTTTACGTTGAGTGGTTCTTTCATTTAATATACGTTGTAAGGTATGGGTTTGTTCTGCTCGAACAGCACCTATATCTTTATATATTTTACCTTGTTTGTTATAACGTTGACTGACTGTAAGGAATTCATCTACAAATTTCCAGAAGCTTGTAAAGCGTTCAGGGTATATGAAGTGTAGTATAGACCAAATATCTTGTTGTTTATTTGGTGCGGGGGTTCCTGTAAGAGCTAGTCTATAAGGTATTTTAAGACACTTAAATAGTGCTATTGCGTTTGCGGTTTTATGGTTTTTTATTTTATGAGCTTCATCGGCAATAATGCCTTGAGGGTTTTTTTGTAAGATTTTATCTACTAGACCGTCAGAACGTGTTGTGGTTTTGAAGGAATCGTAGGAGGTAATCACTGCACCGCCTGTCCATTCAGCTAAAGCTTTTGCTTTTTGCTTTTTTGTACCGTGTAGAATAGTTGCTTGTTTGTTTGTCCAAGTTTCGTATTCTTGTTTCCACTGGTATACAGACGATGCAGTTGTGACGATAACAAGTTTATCAATATTTCTAGCTTCCATAACTGCAATAGCTGGGGGTGTTTTACCTGTACGTTGTTCGTTAAAACACCCCATTGAGGTATGGGTTAATAATTTTTGTAAATCCTCTTTCTGATAGTCTCGTAGTTCCATTAGCCTCGCCTCCAGAATGGGTCGGACTCGGCTTCCTGAACGTTTTCAGCTTGTGCTTGTTCAGCAGAAAGAGGTACATAAGTGTAAATAAATACAGGGCCTTCTTTGTGACTAGAGTCCTGTTTCATTTTGTCAAGAGCTGACATCAACTGTGCCTGTCCGACAGAACGTTGATTGTCTCCGACATTTTTTATCATTTTATTAAATTCAGTTGTTCTTAAAATTTCGACTTCTGTCTGAATGTAGTTTCTTACATCTTGTTCTAATAAGAATTTTTTCCATATTTCGGGGTCGTCTACTTCAGTGTTTTTAGCTAAGTCGTAGTGGTTCATTGTTAAGCCGTTAACACCTAAACGTTTAAAGAGTTCCCATAATTGTGGTTTTGTAACTTCAGTTGACATTATTGTAACAACCTCCTATTTTTTCTACTGCGTATATGAATTTTTCAAGCAATACAGTTTGTTGTGGG
>JAZNCY010000171.1:0-10854 GCA_045587825.1 Acutalibacteraceae bacterium | reverse complement strand
CATTTACAGCCAATTATTATAATTACGGCGTAGCCCCATAATTCTCAATTCTCAACTCTAAATTCTCAATTTTCAGTTCAGTTTACTTGCAATAGCTTTTGAACTATGATATTATAAACCTAACTTCAAGAAGGGGGCAACATTATGAAAAAATTAAAAGATAACTGGATTTTTGAACTTAGTATCACAACAATTTTGTTAGGTATAATGTGTTATGCGGCATATTCGTTGTGGTACATATTTGACGGCACTTTAAGTAGTGGTGACGTACATCTTTACACAGCTTTATCGAGTCTTGCACTCGGTTGGTTTATGATGATGTTTGTAAAGACAATATTTAAAAAGTCAAACTGGATTGCAAAGCTTGTTGCTTTTTTAGTTGGTTGTGGTTTGTTCCAAGGTTTAATATGGGGAATAAATGCAAAAATGAATCCTGTAATGAATGATACAACTTATAATGATGATAACACTGTTATTGCTGTATATACAGTTGCATTCGGTTTATCTGCAATTCTTCTTTTAGTAACATTTATTATAAAAGCAATAAGAAAACCAAGAATTTTTAACGCAATTTTTGCAATTATTTATTTTGTAGTTTCTTGCGGGGGTGTTATTATTCTCAACGAAGAAAATATTAAAGCACTCGAATATAAACAGGATATTAAGTTTGGCACAATAGGTGCTACAGAAATGAACGTTTCAGAAGAAGAAAAAGAACTCTGTAAAAATTGGTTTGATGAAAACTTATTGAACACAGTTACAAATAATCTTCCGTTTGCATTTAAGGTTGACGGTAAAGAATTCAGTGTTGCAGACTGGAAGAATATAGAAATAAAAAACGCCCCTCAAAAATATCAGGGAGGCAAAACTAAAAATATAATTTTTACTAATAAAAATAACGGACTTCAGGTAACGGTTGAAGCAACACTTTTCTCTGAAAATGCAACTTGTCAGTGGACTGTTTACATAAAAAATAATGGCACAGAAAATTCAGGTGTTATAAGTGATTTTTATGCACTTAATTCATCTTTCAATACAGGCAAGGCAGAACTTTACTATTCAATGGGTAGTAATACTGCCGCAAGCGACTTTTCACTCATTAAAAAAGATTTATCATCTAAAACATTTGGTTTTGGCGGTGCAGATGGTAAGCCTACAGAAAATTATCTTCCGTATTTCAATATCTTCGGTGAAGAGTTTGGTATGGTTGTGGGTATCGGTTGGACTGGTCAGTGGTCATCATCTTTCAGCAATAAAAACGGTGAAACTGTTATTACCGCAAAACAAGAAAATTTTAATGCATATCTTCTTCCCGGTGAAGAAGTTCGTTCACCGCTTGTTTCTGTAAGTTTATATGAGACGTATGAGACTGACAACGCTTTAAAAGGCTTTAATATGTTTAGAAGTTGGATAATGGACTGTGTTTACCCTGAAAACGTAACACAAAGCTCTTACACAGTAATGGAAGTTGCAGGACCAATGTCAACAAGAACCTCAGACGAAATTATTGAAGTTCTTAATGGCTTGGATGAAGAAGTATTTAAACATACAGATGCATTCTGGATGGATGCAGGCTGGTACAGCTATAACGAGGGCTGGTATGATGGCGTTGGTAACTGGACTGTTGATAAAAACAGATATGACAATGGTATAATAGAGCTTTCAGATTATGCAAAGAAAAAAGGCTTAGGTCATACTCTTTGGTATGAGCCTGAAAGAGTTTTCCCGGGTACTGAATTCTATAATAAAGGTATGGAAAACTCAGAATGGCTTATTTCAGTTGATGGCGAAGATAACCTTATGTGGAACCTTGCAAATGAAGATGCTCTCAAGTATTATTGCGATTACATTTTAGCTTCCCTCAAAGAAAACGGCGTTACAATTTACCGTCAGGACTTTAACTTTGCACCACTTAAATACTGGCAGAAGGCAGATAAAGAGTTTTATGATGGCAGAACAGGTATCTGTGAAAACCACTATGTTACAAACGAATATAAATATTTAGATTACCTTACAGAAAATGTTCCTGGTCTTATAATTGACAACTGTGCTTCAGGTGGCAAACGTCTTGACCTTGAAATGGCTTATCGTAGTATTGCTTTCTGGAGAAGTGACTACAACTGTGCTTATCATCCTGATTTATTTGAAGCAACACAGTCACAGACCTATGGTATTTCATTCTGGTTACCAATTACAGGTGCAAATCTTTATATGATTGATGAGTATACTTGTAGATCTGCTATAATGCCACTTATGCTTATGGATTTCTTCTCACATCAGAACGAAGAATTCGAGTATTATAACGAACAACGAGCACAAATGGGTGAAAGATATTACCCACTCGAGTTCGGTAGCTTCGATAAAGATAAAATGTTAGCTATGCAGTTCTCAACTGAAGATGCAAGTAGCGGTATGGCTCTTATTTATAAAAGAGCAGATGTAAAAGATACCGAATATACTCTTTACTTAAATGGTCTTAAAACTGCTACAGAATATAAGCTTTATGATATAGATAACCCCGAAAAGGTTTACACAATGGAAGGCATTGAGCTTATGAACTATGGTCTTACCTTACCTTTACCAGAGGGTGAAAAGGCTATGATAATTATGTTCAGTGCAGAATAATAAAAAAAGAGAAATTGGCAAAAGTTTTGCTGATTTCTCTTTGTTTTTTCTTGACAATATGTATAAATTGTATTATATTTATTTATGTACTTTTTATAAATTGATATTTGACCAAAAAAGGGGGAAAAACAGATGGACGCTGGCGGTAGTTGTAGTCATAAGAGAAATAAAATCCGATATTTTGGCGGTTTAAAAACGAAGCCACAAGTGGCATCTGTTTTTTGTATTGTCTGACTGAAAAATTAAGGCGTTTTTTGCCTTGAGTTTTTTCGGTTTTGTGGCATTATGTGAATTTTAACCGCCGGGCAGTATGCTCGGTTTTTTTATTTCTTAACCTGATGGCAATAATAAAAGAAAGGGGTTAAGATTATGGATAAAGAAATTATCATAAAATTATTTGAGAAAAAAGAATATAAAGCAATAAAGAGCATTTTTGACACAATGAATCCTGTTGATACTGCTACTCTTTTACCAGAATTCGATGAAAAAGAAATGGTGCTTCTTTTTAGGCTTATTCCCAAAGAAAATGCCGCTATGGTGTTTACTTACTTAGAGGCAGATTCACAACAAGTTCTTTTGGAAGCATTTACCGATAAAGAGTTGAAGCACATTATGGACGAAATGTTCATAGACGATACTGTTGACGTTATTGAAGAAATGCCAGCAAACGTTGTAAGCAGAATGTTAAGTGCTGCTGGTGATAAAAGAGAGAGTATAAATAAAATTCTCAACTACCCTGAAGACAGTGCGGGTAGCATTATGACTCTCGAGTACATCACATTTTTACCAACAATGACAATTGGTGATGCACTTAAAAAGATTAAATCAATTGGTGCACAATTTGAAACAGTTTACACCTGTTACGTTGTAGAAAAACATAAATTGTTGGGTATTGTTACTGCAAAAGACCTTTTGACACAGGATGATAATATAATTATTTCAGACGTAATGGAAACAAATATTATTACAGTAAATACTCACTCAGATAAGGAAGAGGTTGCTAATTTACTTAATAAATATGACTTTTTGGCACTTCCTGTTGTTGACGTTGAAAACTGTATGGTCGGTATTGTTACCATTGATGACGCTATGGACGTTATTTTGGAAGAGGCAGAAGAAGATATTCAGATGATGACTGGTATTACACCAACTGATAAGCCATTCTTAAAAACTTCTGTTTTTGAAATATTCAGAACGAGAATCCCGTGGCTTTTAATTCTTATGCTTTCTTCAACGTTTACAGGAATTATTATTTCTGGCTTTGAAACAGCACTTGAAAAATTAGTTGTTCTTACTGCATTTATTCCTATGATTATGGGTACAGGCGGTAACTCTGGTAGTCAGGCTTCTGTTACAGTTATTCGTGGTCTTTCATTAGGTGAAGTAGAAATCAGCGACGTTTTAAAAGTTCTCTGGAAAGAAATAAGAGTTTCTGTTCTTTGTGGCGTTGTTATTGCAGCTGCAACATTTTTAAAGGTTTATTTTATAGACGGCTTTGTTATGGGCACAGAAAATGTATCTTTAGTAGTGTCTTTAGTAGTAGCGTTAACACTTTGCGTAACAGTTATTGTTGCAAAGATTATTGGCTGTGTGTTACCTATTATTGCAAAGAAATTAGGCTTTGACCCTGCTGTTATGGCAAGCCCGTTTATTACAACTTTAGTAGATGCTATTTCACTTTTAGTTTACTTTGGTATTGCAAAGGCATTCTTGCCAATATAAAAAATTATCTTGGAGAAATTTATGAGCTTAAAATTTAAAAACGGAAAATTTACAATTTTACAAGTCAGTGACCCACAGGATTTACAATATGTAAGAAAAACAATGATGAAAATGCTCGACAAGGCATACGATAGAGTCAGACCAGACTTGATTGTGTTCACAGGTGATAATGTTTTAGGTAATCACTTCAGAGATGCTAAAACTTTGACGCCACTTTTTGTTAAAACAAAAGAAGCAGAGTTCAAAGCAATGGAGGTTGCAATAGAAAAGCTTTTAAGACCTGTTGAGGACAGAAAAATTCCGTTTTCTATGATTTATGGTAATCACGATGATATGAACGAGATTACAAAAAAAGAGCAGTCAGATATTTATAGAAGCTACCCACATTTTGTAGGTCTTGATAACGATGTTGAAATATTAAAGGATGAGACCTTTAATATTCCGATTTATTCAGAGGATGGCAGTGAAATTAAATTTAATCTCTGGATGATGGATAGTGCCTGGAAGGATAAAGAGGAAGACAAATGCTATAACCATGTAAAGTTAGAAGCAATTGAATGGTATAAGAATAAGAGCGCCGAGCTTAAAGCACAAAATGGTGGCACACCTGTCCCATCTCTTATGTTTCAGCATATCCCATTAATCGAAATGCTCGATTTAATGGAAGAATGTAGTAAAGATGATGAGGGTGCATTCGAAGGACCAGATGGCAAATACTTTAAAGCAAAACCGTGTGTTGATGGTGAAATCGGCGAATATATATGCACAGTTTCACAAGGTAACGGGCAGCTTGAAGCAATTAAAGAATGTGGTGACGTTAAAGCAATTGTTTTTGGTCATGACCACCAGAATTGCTTTACTACAACACTTCAGGGCATAAATATTGTGCAGACTCCTTGCGCATCATTCCGTTGCTACGGCAGACGCTCCAGAGGTGTCAGAGTTTTCACAATAGATGAAAAAACAGGTAACTACGAAACACAGCATCTTAATTATAAAGATTTGTGTGGCGACGGCTTAAAGGCAGAATTAGAATACATCTGGGATGCAGATGGAATGTTAAAAGAAAAAATTCTTTTATGCCTTGGTGTAGGTTTAATTACAACAACAATAAAACATCTTTTTAGTAAGAAAAAGTAATATACATAGGAGAAAAAGAAATGGCAAAAATAAATGTTATTTCACACAGAGGTGCAAATCAGGTTGCACCACAAAACACATTACCAGCATTTAAAAAATCTTTCGAGATTGGTTGCGATGGTGTTGAAACTGATATTCACTTAACAAAAGACGGAATACCTGTGTTATGCCATAACTTTACTATTGATGAAACTTCAACAGGCAAAGGTGCTATTAAAGATATGACCTATGAGGAGCTTTTACAGTTTGACTTCGGTTCATATAAGGGTGAAGAATTCAAAGACACAAAAATTCCACTTGTAGAAGATTTTATTAAGCTTTGTAAAGAAAATAACGTAGAAGTGCTTAACATTGAATTAAAAAGCGAGGTTCCTGGTGAAGCACCTATTGAGTTTCCGAAAATTACAATAGAGCTTGCTAAAAAGTACGATATGTTCGATAAACTCATTATTTCTTCATTTGACCCTGCAATTTTAGTTGTTTGTAAAAAGCTTGACCCAAATTGCAAAACAGGGCTTCTTTATGCACCAGATAAAAAAATCGGCAGAAGAATTATGTTTAAGCCATTTAAGTTTGCTAAAGAAATTAAAGCAGATGCAGTTCATCCATACAGCGCTCTTGTTACAAAGGAATATGTAAAAAAAGCACACAAAGAGGGAATTATGGTTAACCCTTGGACTGTTAATAAAGAAAAAGAAATTAAAAGAATGATTGCTTGCGGAGTAAATGGAATAATAACAGATGACCCAGGTTTGTGTAATAAATTAATTGAAGAAAATAAATAATTATCAAGTAGTACCCGAGTATAATAATGCTTGGGTATTATTTATTTGGTTCTAACGCCCTTGCTCTAAACTCAAGAGTTTATCATCGTTTTAGTAAATAATTGGATAGAGGTATAAAGTGTGTCAGTTTTTGAAAAAATCTATGAAGTAGTTAAAACAATTCCAAAAGGTAAAGTAACCACCTATGGTCAGGTTGCATTATTAGCTGGTAATCCACGCTGGTCAAGGGTGGTAGGTTATGCTTTGCATAAAAATCCACAACCAGGAATTATTCCTTGCCACAGAGTTGTTACGAGGAATGGTGAAGTGGCAAAAAGCTTTGCATTCGGCGGAGAAAATGTGCAAAGAGAGCTATTAGAGAATGAAGGTGTCATCTTTGAAACAGACGGTACAATCGACCTTAAAAAATATGGTTGGTTTGATTGAATTTGTATTGTAAAAGAAAAGATTATATGATAGAATTTTAGTGGCATTTTCATTTGAAAACGAAAGGAAGAAAAATTATGAAACTTCGCGCACCATCGATTCCACTTATTACTATTGACCCTTATTTTTCAGTGTGGTCAAGAGATGAAAATATAAATTTTAATTTTACAGAGCATTGGACAAATAAATCCAATTCTATTATTGGCACAGTTTTAATAGATGAAAAAGAATATTTATTTTTAGGCTATGACAGAGATATTTTAAAATTAGACCAGAAGTCTTTGGAGATAGATGCATTTTCAACTACTGTTCAGATGGAAAATGATATTATTTCACTTAATTTAAAATTTACTTCACCAGTGTTTATAAATGATTTGGAGCTTTTAACACGTCCTGTTTCATATCTTGCTATTGAATATAAGTTAAAAGATGGCAAAGAACATAAAGTGAAATTTGACGTTCGTGTAAGTGAAGAGCTTTGTCTTAACGAAGCAGGTCAGAACGACGTAATAAAAGAAGATGTGAAAATTGACAATCTCGTTGGTATGAAAATGGGTAACGTAGAGCAGAAGCCACTTAACAGAAGTGGTGATGATATCCGTATTGATTGGGGATATATTTATCTCGTTACTAATGGTGAAAATGCAACCACTAAAACAAGTGACAGACACGGCAGAGAATATATTCACACTGTTTGTGATGTAAAAGAAAATGAAAAAGCTTTATTCTTTTTTGCTTATGATGATGTTGAAAGTATTGAATATTTTAAAAAGCCTTTAAAATCTTACTGGAACAGAAACGGCAAAACAATTCTTGAAGCAATTAAAGAAGCAAGTGAAGATTATGAGAGTACTTTAAAAAGATGTAACGAATTTTCAGAAAAGCTTTATAGTGATGCAGTAAATATGGGTGGCGAAAAATATGCAGAGCTTTTATTACTCGCTTATCGTCAGGTTATTGCGGCTCATAAATTAGTGTTAGATGAAAATGGTGAAATTCTTTACATATCAAAAGAATGCAATTCAAATGGTTGTGCTGCAACTGTTGACGTGAGTTACCCATCAACTCCACTCTTCCTTTTATATAATCCTGAATTGGTAAAGGGTATGATGCGACCAATTTATAAGTATGCCCAAAGTGATGAATGGACTTTTGACTTTGCACCGCATGATGTTGGTCAATATCCTTTGGTAAATGGTCAGGTTTATGGTGGTAATCAATTAAAATACCAGATGCCTGTTGAGGAATGTGGCAATATGCTTGTTATGGAAACAAACGTTGCACTCGCTACAAAATCAACAGCATTTGCACTGAGTCACGTTGAAGCTCTTGAAAAATGGTGTAAATATTTAATTGAATTTGGTGCTGACCCTGGTAACCAGCTTTGCACAGATGACTTTGCAGGTCATTTAGAGCATAACTGCAACCTTTCTTTAAAAGCAATTATGGGACTTCGTGGTATGGCTATTATTATGGAAATGGCTGGAAAGAGTGAAAAGGCAGAATTTTATAAAGCAGAAGCAGAAAAAATGGCAGAAAACTGGCTTAAAACAGCAGTTGATGAAAATGGCGAAAGTCTTTTAGCTTTTGACAGACCAAACACATTCTCAATGAAATATAATATGGTTTGGGATAGAGTCTGGGGTACAGGTCTTTTCTCACAAGAGTTTATGGACAGAGAGCTTAAGAATAATAAAAAATATTTCAATAAATACGGAATGCCACTTGATTCAAGAGCAGATTACACTAAGAGCGACTGGCTCGTGTGGGTGGCTTCTATGTCGAGTGACAAAAAAGTGTTTGAAGAATTTATTGCTCCACTCTGGAGTGCTTATAATGAAACCTCAACCCGTGTTGCTATGACTGACTGGTATGACACAAAGTCAGGTAATATGGTTGAATTCAAGCACCGCACAGTGCAAGGCGGATTGTTTATGAAGATTTTAATGGAGAACAATATAAATGGAAGAAAATAAGCAAAATGCTGAATTGCAGAATGGCGAAGTAGTACACAAACGCAGAAAGCGTTATTCTGGTACACATCCCAAAAAATTCAGTGAAAAATATAAAGAATTAAACCCCGAAAAATATAAAGAAGATGTAGCCCACATTATTGCACGTGGTGCTACACCTGCTGGAATGCATATTTCTATTATGGTGCAGGAAATTCTCGAATTTCTTGATATCAAGCCTGGTCAAATTGGTCTCGATGCAACTCTTGGTTATGGTGGGCATACAAAAGCGATGCTCGAAAAATTAGATGGTAGAGGGCATATTTACGGACTTGACGTTGACCCTATTGAATCTGAAAAAACAAAAAAGCGTTTAGCAGATTTGGGTTTTGGGGAAGACATTTTAACTGTTCGTTTGCAGAATTTTAAGGATATTGATAAAGTGTCAGAAGAAACAGGACACAAATTTAATTTTATTCTTGCAGACCTTGGCGTTTCTTCAATGCAGATTGATAATCCCGAGCGTGGTTTTTCTTATAAAGTTGATGGTCCTTTAGATTTAAGGCTTAATCCACAAAAAGGAGTAAGTGGTGCAGAAAGATTAAAGCAATTAACAAAGGCAGAAATTGAAGGAATGTTAATTGAAAATGCCGACGAGCCTTATGCTGACAGAATTGCAACCGCTATTTGTCGCTGGAGAAATCAGAAGAGACCAATAGAAACTACAACTGATTTAAGAAAATGTATTGAAGAAGCACTTTCATTCTTACCTAAAAACGAACAGAAGGAAGCAGTTAAAAAATCTTGTCAACGTACATTTCAGGCAATAAGAATTGACATAAACAGTGAGTTTGAAGTGCTTTATGAATTCTTAGAAAAATTGCCGTCCGTGTTAGCTCCTGGTGGCAGAGTTGCAGTTTTAACGTTCCATTCTGGTGAAGACAGACTTGTAAAAAAAGCATTTAAAGAATATAATCGAGCAGGCGTATTCTCAGAAGTTGCACGTGATGTAATAAGACCATCTCAGGAGGAATGCTTTAAAAATAGCCGTGCAAAATCGACTAAAATGAGATGGGCGATAATGTCGCTGCGCTCCAGTGAAAAGTGAATAACGAATAGTGAATAGTTGCGGGACCTGCGGTCGGCAATATTAATTCGGAATTAAGTTTATTTATTGCCTTTCTTTTCGTCAAGGCGTTCGCGTTCTTGTTCTTTTCTTGAAAAGCCTTGTGCTATTGTTGGGAATTTGTTGTCGGTATCAGCAGTTGGCTGGATTTCATAAGTGCCATATTTGTTTATTATCTGAAATGAATCATCAGGTGCATCACCAATAGATACAGCGGATGGTGTCATTTCAATCTGGTACTCATCAATTTTTGTGTCTTTTAAATTTTTCTTTTCATTTTTATTCATAATATCACCAAAATAAGTATTAGCAAATAAAAACAAAATATTACAATAACGGCGTAGTCCATTTAATTTCGAATTAGAGTGTTGGTTAGGTTTAAAAGTTAAAATTAAAAGGGGTGTTCCTATGGGAAAGATTATCGCTCTCGGTGGTGGAGTTTTTGAGAACGGTGAAGTATTGCCGATAATAGAAAAGATTTATGAAATATGTGGTAAACATAATCCAAGTATTTTATATTTACCGACTGCGGGTTTTGATGATATGGATGACGCAGAAATTATTTTAAAACCATTCAAAGAGCGTTCAACAGATGTCAATTCACTTCTTCTGACAGACGAAAGCTTAACTGAAGAAGATATTAAAAATGCAATTCTTTCCGCCGATATAATTTACGCAGGTGGTGGCAATTTAGAATTTTTAATGAATACCTTTAAAAAGACTAAAGCAGATAAATATTTAAAAGAAGCTTATGAAAAAGGTACAGTTTTGTCGGGTCTTTCTTCTGGTGCTATGTGTTGGTTCGAAATGGGCTGGGACGACTGTGGTGAGGAACATTCTTTTGTATTCATAGAGTGTCTTGGTATTTTAAAGGGTTGCTTCTGTCCACATTACGAGGGTAAAACCTGGAACAATTTCAAACATGCAATCAAAACAATTGACTTTGACGGAATTGCGGCAGAAGACGGTGCCGCACTTACATATTGCGATGGTGTTTTCGGGACAGTCAACGGAACAGAAGACGGCGACGTTTTCATGTTTAAAAGAGATAATAATTATAAAGAAGAAGTTTTTAAAT
>JAZNCY010000170.1:0-4503 GCA_045587825.1 Acutalibacteraceae bacterium | reverse complement strand
CTTCTCTTCCTTACGCTGTTCAACAAGTTCACGTGCCATACGTTCATCGCCAACGGCGTTGAATGTATCACCTGCACTCGGAACTTCTGCAAGACCTGTGATTTCAACTGGAACTGATGGACCTGCTTCGTTTACTTTTCTACCCTTATCATCTGTCATAACACGAACTCTACCAACTGCAGTACCTGCAACGATAATGTCACCTGTTTTAAGAGTACCATTCTGAACGAGTAATGATGCAACAGGACCACGACCCTTGTCGAGTCTTGCTTCAATAACAATACCCTTACCAGCTCTGTTAGGGTTAGCTTTTAATTCTTTCATTTCAGCAACTAAAAGAACTGATTCAAGAAGCTTATCTATATTCATTCTTGCTTTTGCTGAAACAGGAACGCAGATAACGTCACCGCCCCATTCTTCTGGAATGAGCTCGTGCTCTGTTAACTGTTGCATAATTCTGTCTGGAGAAACGTCTGGTTTATCCATTTTATTAATAGCAACAACAACGCTTACACCTGCTGCTTTAGCGTGGTTAATAGCTTCAATTGTCTGTGGCATAATACCGTCGTCAGCAGCAACAACTAAGATTGCAATATCTGTTGCCATAGCACCACGAGCACGCATAGCAGTAAACGCTGCGTGACCAGGTGTGTCAAGGAATGTAATATCCTGACCATTGAGATTTACTCTGTAAGCACCAATGTGCTGAGTAATACCACCAGCTTCTGTCTCTGTAACAGATGTATTTCTGATAGCATCAAGAAGTGAAGTCTTACCGTGGTCAACGTGACCCATAACAACTACAACAGGACTTCTTGGAAGAAGGTCTTTTTCATCGTCCTTACTATCGTCGATAATTCTGTCTTCAATAGTAACAACAACTTCTTTTTTAACCTTTGCACCAAGCTCTGTTGCAACAATTTCTGCTGTATCGTAGTCAATAATTTCGTTAACAGAAGCCATTACGCCGAAAGCGAAGAGCTTTTTGATAACTTCAGCTGCAGTTCTTTTAAGCATAGCAGCAAGGTCACCAACACTGATTTCTTCAGGAACAGTAATAACAAGAGTTTTCTTTGCTCTTTCTGCTTCAATTCTCTTGAGTCTTTCTGCTTCAGTTTCTTTCTTACCTGAGCGCATACCTTGTTTTCTGTATTGCTGGCTCTTCTGTTTTAATTTCTGTTTATTTGAATTGTTGTCATTCATTGAGTGTGCAGGAGCAATATTTTCATATTTCTCATTGTACTTTTCAAGTTCAACGTTGTTAGCTCTTGTATCAATGCTGACTCTTTCGCCCTTTGTTCTTGATTGCATTGGGCCGTCATCTTTTTTCTTTTCCTTCTTTTTGAAAGGATTAAGATTTGGCTCTTGACTTGGTTTCTTTTCAGGAGCTTTCTCAGGCTTCTTTTCAGCCTTTTTGTCATTAGCCTTATTCTCCTTATTTGGTTTTGCAGGAGCTTTGGCTTCTTCTTTCTTTTCTGGTGCCTTTTTGTTTTCAGGCTTTTTGTCTTCTTTTTTAGCTTCAGCCTTTTTAGGAGCTTCTGCTTTCTTTTCTTCTGCCTTCTTTGGCTCTGCTTTTTTCTCAGCAGGCTTCTTTTCTGCCTTTTTAACAGGTTTTTGTGTTGCAAAATATTCATTAAAGTTTGCAACCTGATTTTCCTGTGTTAAAACGTCGAAAATAATGTCAAGCTCTTTACTGTCAAGAGCAGTCTGATTTTTCTTTGGTTCGTCAAAGAATTTTAAAAGAAGGTCTGTAATATCTTTTGCTGATTTATTAAAATCTTTAGCAACTTCGCCTAATTTGTATTTAACTACCATAGTTTGCCTCCCCGAACATGGTTTCTAATTTTTCTTTAAATGATTTGTCTGTAACTGAAAATACCGCTGATTTTTTACCTATTCCATTATAATAATCAACCATAAAAAACGGTGACTCAATAACAGGAATATTTCTATTGCCGTAAGTAGCGGCGTGTTTAATTTCATTTTTTAATCTTTCTGAAGCATCACTTGCAAGAATTAAAAGCTCCGATTTATCTTTCACGATACTTTCAATTACACTGTCGTGACCTATTTGTAGCTTACCCGCTTTTCTTGAAAGGCCCAAAAAATTCATTATTTCTTTTACTTCTGCCATTATTATAACTCCGCTATCAAAGCATTATAAACATCTTCTGAAATCTGTGTACTGAATGATTTTTCAAGACGTTTACTTTTCTGAGCTTTAGAGAGACATTCTTTACTATGGCAAATATATGCGCCTCTGCCCGATTTTTTACCAGTTAAATCTATACTGATTTCACCTTCAGGGCTTTTAACAACTCTTATAAGCTCTTTTTTAGATTTCATTTCGCCACAACCGAGGCATTTTCTTAAAGGTATTTTCTTTTCAGCCATTTTCAGTCACCACAACAGCATTTACTGACTTTACACTGTTGCCTTTCGTATTACAAAATTATTGATTTTGTGGAACATAAAAACCACTTTCAGGTTTAATGTCAATTTTCCAGCCTGTGAGTCTTGCTGCAAGACGTACGTTCTGACCTTTGTTACCAATAGCAAGTGAAAGTTGAGTATCAGGAACAGTAACGTGACAAGCTTTTTCTTGTGTTTCGTCGATTTCAACGCTTAAAACTTCTGCTGGTGCTAAAGCTGCTGCAATAAACTTTGCTGGGTCTTCGCTGTAAACAACAACGTCGATTTTTTCGCCGCCAAGTGACTCAACAATGTTAGCAACTCTCTGACCTTTAGGACCAATGCAAGAACCGATTGGGTCAACATTTTCATCTTTAGAGAAAACAGCAATCTTTGTTCTTGAACCAGCTTCACGAGAAACTGATTTAATTTCAACAGAGCCATCATAAATTTCTGGAACCTCTGTTTCAAAGAGACGTTTTACAAGGCCTGGGTGAGTTCTTGAAATCATAGCCTTAGGACCTTTTTCAGTATCTCTTACATCAACAATATAAACTTTAACAAGCTGACCATCTTTGAATTCTTCGTTTGGAACTTGTTCACCCTTTGGAAGAATTGCTTCAGCTTTACCAATTTCAAGAGTAACGTTACCTGTTTTAGGGTCAACTCTCTGAACTTTACCAGTAACTAATTCCTGTTGCTTGCTCTGGAACTCTCTTAAAACAAGTCCACGCTCTGCATCACGGATGCCCTGACGGATAACGTTCTTTGCTGTCTGAGCTGCGATTCTACCGAATTGCTTTGTTTCTAAAACAACCTCTACAACATCGCCAACAAGTGCATTTTTCTTAAATTTAACTGCATCTTCTTGTGTAATTTCTGTTAATTCATCCTGAACTTCTTCAACAACTGTTTTCTTCACGTAAACACGAAGCTCATATTTTTCAGGATTACAGTCACAGAAAACTACATCTGCTCCGCCGTAATCTTTTCTTACTGAAGTAACAATTGCATTGCAAACCTTTTCTAATAAGAAGTCTGCTGGGATACCTTTTTCTTTTTCAAGCATAAGAATTGCTTCAAAAAATTCTTTGTTTTGTGTTGATTTTTTTCTTGGTGCCATTTTTCCAATCAATCCTTTCGATTATTTATATAGTAAAAATTTTATAAACAAAATTACATATTGAAATCGTCTAATTTTACAAAAGCGATTTCTTTCTTTTCTGCAGTCATTTCTATTTCATCCTCTAAGAGAATTGTAACTGCACCATTTTCGTAGCCTGTGAGAATACCGTTGAATTCACGTCTGCCATCACAAGGACGAATAAGTCTTAAAATAACCTTTTCACCCATAGCGTAATCAAAGTGAAAATCTCTTGTTAATTTTCTTTCGATACCAGGAGACGAAACCTGCAAATTATATTGACGGTCGATTAAATCGGCATCGTCAAGAGGTTTGTCAATAGCGTGACTCATATTAACGCAATCGTCAATTCCAATGCCTTCACCCTCTTTGTCGATTATAATTCTCAAGTAATAGTTTGCACCTTCTTTTTCGAAGCAAACATCCCAGAGAATCAAACCTAATTCATCTGCATAAGGCTTAACTAAATCCCAAACAAGTGAAACTGTGTTTTTTGCCATATAGCACACCTCTTTTCACATTCTTGTAAATAAATGTGAGAGCAGGTCTCCCTGCTCTCACTCCTTGTTTGTATTCGTACGCACTGATTATAGCATAGTTTGTTTCATTTTGCAAGTATTATTACAAAATAATTGCTTCGTATTATTTATGATGCCAACGCTCTGTTTACTATTGCCTGGAAATCCTCTATTGTGATTTCACCAGCTATATCGCCGTTAGCAGCATATATCTGCTCAGTTGTTGGCTCCTGCTCAAATTCAGCTAACGGAAACACTGATGAAACCACTTCTGAAACTGTTCCTGTTTCTCAGATTTACGATGACAGCGAGTACCTGGGCAAATGGTACAATGCTGACACTACCGAAGAAATGCTTGTAATAGAATTGAAAGCTGATGGTTCAGCTATTTATCAGGGAACTCATAAAGGCACCTGGAAGGATAACACC
>JAZNCY010000169.1:0-4314 GCA_045587825.1 Acutalibacteraceae bacterium | reverse complement strand
CCACCACGCCATATCTGGAAAATTTCATCAGGGTGAATACTGTAATAATCCCATTGGAATATTACATAATATGCTCTTGCACACACTATTCCGCCGAACATACCATAAATTAAAACGTCGACCATTTTGCTTAAATCCATTTTCCAGGTATAAGCAATTCTACCGCCGAAAAGTGCCGCTAAAACAAGTCCGAATGCAATAATTACACCGTACCATTTAATTGAATATAATTGACCATTTATTGTAAATTCACAAAACACTGATGAAACGTCAAAAATCTTTTCAATTCCACCAAAAGAAACCCTTGTGAAATCTGCAAACCATTCTACCATTTATTATATCTCCTTAGGATTAACAACAGAAAGAACTGCTTTTTCATTATCGAATGACTCTTTCAATAATTCATAGCAATAATCTGCTGTGATTTCTTGTAAAACTTTAAATTCTGAGAAAAGATTATCATTTTCAAAATGAGAAACAACAAGACCATTTGCAATAGTATCAACATCTGTAAAGGCTCTTACAGTTTTACCATAATGCTTCTTTCTTACTATTTCAAATTCTTCGCTACTAAAACCTTTTTCTTTGAATTCTGTGATTTTTTCGTGAATACGTAAAGAAACTTTTTTAGGGTCAGAAGATTCACCAGAAAACATTGGCACTGCATAGCCGTGACCATTAAAATATTCTGTTGAGAAAGTGTCATTTATAAGACCAGCATCAAGAAGCTCTTTATATAAATCTGAACTCTGACCTGCAATCATATCTAAAATAAGACTTTTACCTATAGTTTCTTTTATTGTTCTTTCTGGTGTAGCGTGATTTTCTTTGTAACCAAAGCAGAACACAGGTGTTATAAGAGCAAGCTTCTCTTCAATATATTGCTGTACTATTTCTGCTGGTTCATCCTTAAATGCTCTTTCAACTGTAACTGGCTCATCAGTTGTGAGGAGTCTGTCTGCAATTTCAATAACCTCTTCCACTGTTACATTACCAGCAACTGCAAGTGCCATATTTGAAAGATTATAAAACGTATTATAACAAGAGAAAAGCATCTGGGCAGTAATTTCTGAAATAGACTGCTTTGTTCCAGCAATATCAATTTTAACAGGGTGATTGTGGAACATACCACCTAACATATTAAAAAGACAAACCCAGTCAGGCAAATCCTTATACATATCTATTTCCTGACCGATAATACCCTGTTCTTTCTGCACTGTTTCTTCTGTGAAATATGGGTGTCTTACAAAATCAAGCAAGATTTCAAAATTCTCTTTAAAATGACCTGTGCAAGTAAAAAGGTAACAAGTTCTGTCAAAGCTTGTGTAAGCATTCGCTGATGCACCAGTTTTTGCATATCTCTGAAAAGCATCAAGTTCTTCGCTTTCAAAAAGCTTATGCTCAAGAAAATGAGCAGTACCTTCTGGAATTTCAATAAAATCTTTTTTATCACTTCTTTTGAAGCGTGTATCAATAGAGCCGTATTTTGTTCCAAAAACAGCGTAACTTTGGGCATAATCCTTTTTAGGATAAACAAAAATCTTAAGTCCTGACTTGTGATTTATTGAATAATAGCCTTCATCTAAAATATCATTTTTTATATATTCCATTATTCACAAGCCTCCTCTGCATCTTCAGTGCCTTCTAACATAAACACTGTGTCAAGCGTTACATCATTAGCTGCTCTTATAACATCTTCTTTAGTAACACCTTTAAACATATTTATATAATCTTCAGGATATAAATATTCACTATGCTCAATCTGAGTTGTAAACCACGAATCAAGCGCCTCAGGACTATCACTGACACTTTTGAAAGCATCCTCAAGTGATTTTTTGGAAGCATCTAAATCTTCTTCTGTAAAGTTACCTTTTTTGATTTCTTCAAGCTGGTCTAAAATAGCATTTTTAGCTTTTTCTTCATTAAAGCTTTCAATACCACTTTGAACGAGCATAATCCCCTTTGCTCTGAGCATTCTTGATGAGCAATAATAGCAAAGACTCATTTCTTCTCTTACAACTTTAAAAAGCTTAGAGTTGGGATTACCGCCAAAAACATCAGACATAATTCGTTTTGCGGCGTAATCGTCATTACGGTCTTTCATACCTAATCTGAAGCCCATTACTAATTTGCCTTGTTTTACAGGAGCAGTTTCTTTTACATAAGTAACATCCTCAGCACTTTCTACATAAAGTGTCTCGTTTTTAACAGGAGTTCTTTCTGTATTTTCAGCGTACTCAAGGAATAACTTTTTAATTCCCTCTGTTTCAACGCTACCATTTGCACTGACAGATAAAAGCACCTTTGCTTCTTTTAAGAGCTTTTTGTATGCTTTAGTAAGTTCTTCTTTTGTAACAGCGTTAATAGCATCTATAGTACCGAGTCTGTTAATACCATAAAGCTCATCAGCACACATTATTTCTTCAAGACGATTCTTGGCATATACTCTCTTATCGCTGATTTCTGCACCTAATTGTTCAGCAAGAAGTCTTTTTTCACTTTCGACTTCATCCTCTAAAAACATACCATCAACAAGTTTAGGTCTGAAAACGAGCTCAAATAAAACCTTGCAACACTCTTCAACAATATTTTCATCATCCAATGCAAAACGGTCGTCAATACAGCAAATAGCAAGCTTCAAAACCTGATTTTCACCAATTTTTGAAACATCAACACCTATTTCAGCACCATAAAGAGTTGCCAACTTTTTCTCAAGATGAGTAAGGGTTGGAAACTTTTCTGATGAACGTGTAAGAATATTGGGGATTAAAGCAAAAAGTGAAGCATCACCTGATAAAGGAATCATAAAGCTCAAAGATGCACATGCAGTTTTAAAGCCTTCTGCCTTAACAGTACAAAAATCAACGCTTTCGCCAATTTCTTTAAAGTCAAATGTGTATTTCAAAGAATCACTCCTAAGATTAATTCCTTCCATTTTACCACATTTCACTAAATATTTCCATAGTTTTTTACTTTTTTTCATACAAAAATCCCCATTTCTTATAAATCACCTGTATTATTGCCATTTTTTGACTTAAATATACTTATTCTTGAATTGACAAATATACAACTTTGTGATAATATATCTCAGTTAAAAAACATTATATATACTTTCCAAAGGAGTTTTATAGATGTCAGGACATTCAAAATGGAGTACAATTAAAAGAAAGAAAGAAAAAACAGACGGCGCAAGAGCTAAAGTCTTTACAAAAATCGGTAGAGAAATTGCTGTTGCAGTTCGTGAAGGCGGTCCGGACCCTGCTGGTAACTCAAAGTTAAAGGATGTTATCGCAAAAGCAAAGGCTAACAACGTGCCTAACGAAAACATTGAAAGAATCATAAAAAAAGCTGCTGGTGATACATCAACAGAAAACTATGAAAACATCGTTTACGAAGGCTACGGCCCAGCTGGTATTGCAGTAGTTGTTGAAGCACTTACAGATAACCGTAACCGTACTGCTGGTGACGTTCGTCACTACTTCGACAAATTCGGTGGCAATATGGGTACATCTGGCTGTGTTATGTTTATGTTCGACCGTTTCGGTGTTATTATTGTTGAAAAAGACGGCGTTGACGAAGAAAAACTTATGGAGGACGCTATTGAATGCGGTGCTACAGATTTCCTTACAGATGATGAAGAAATCTTTGAAATCCGTACAGAGCCTAACGATTTAGGTGCTGTAAGTGGCGACCTTGAAGCAAAGGGTTATAAATTTGTTTCTGCAGAAGTTGCTTACATTCCACAGACCTACACTCGTCTTGAAGACCAGGACCAGATGAAACAAATGAGCAGAATGTTAGAAATGTTTGAAGACAATGATGATATTCAGGCTGTTTGGCACAACTGGGAAAACGAAGACGAATACGAAGGCTAATTTTCGTACGATTTCTATTGATTTTTAATTTGGAATAATGTATAATACCTAAAGCGCAGTTTATTACACTCAGCTCCGTCATGCGACGAGTGGGTCCTGTGCGACGGGGCACCGTGAACCATGTCAGGCGGGGAACCGAGCAGCATTAAGCGGATCGTTCTGTGCGCCACAGTCCGCCTATTCGTCGTATGACCGAGTTGAGTGTATTATTTTATTTAATAAGGCGACGGGAGCCGAACACCGCACGGTTTTGGAAGACAAAAATTCCCACTAACGTCGTCAAAACTCTTGAAATACGACAGTATTCCTGCGAGTTTTTCCTTGTTACTGAAAATTTTTTTGTCTTACAAAACTGCTCGCACCTAAAATTGTAAAGATTTTGGTGCAGTAAGGTGTTTCTTTGGCGCAGTCATACTGACGTATAACAAGACAAAAAACG
>JAZNCY010000168.1:0-1758 GCA_045587825.1 Acutalibacteraceae bacterium | reverse complement strand
TATAATATGGTTACTATTGAAGACCCTATAGAATTCTTGCACTCACATAAAAAATCAATCGTAAGACAGCGTGAATTGGGCAGCGATACCTTAAGCTTTAACAATGCCTTAAGAACAGTTCTCCGTCACGACCCTGACGTTATTATGATTGGTGAAATGCGTGACCCTGAAAGTATTTCAATTGCGCTTACCGCAGCTGAAACAGGTCACTTGGTGCTTTCAACCTTGCATACACAAACAGCGCCTCTTACCATTGCGCGTATTATAGACTCATTCCCGAGTTCACAGCAAAATCAGGTAAGAAGCCAGCTTTCAAATACACTCAAAGCAGTTATTTCACAACAGCTTTTACCACGTTTAGGTGGTGGTCGTGTTGCTGCTATTGAGTATATGATTGATACTCCTGCTATCAAGAGTATGATTCGTGAAGGTAAGGACCATCAGCTTTATAGTACAATGCAGACTGCTCAGAAAGAGGGTATGCAGACTATGGACCAATCTCTTTTAAAGCTTATGAGAGAACAAAGAATTTCAAGAGAAAGTGTTCTTGAAAACTGCATTGAACGTGCAGATATTCTTCGTCAGATGCAGGCTTATTGATTTAATTCAGATTTATAAAATTTTGTAGGGAGGGACACTCTTGGAATTTACTTACGAAGCCTTAAATAAACAAGGTCAACCTGTAACAGGTAAGGTTAACGCTGAAAACCAATCAGAAGCAACTGAAAGACTTCGTGAAGCAGGCGTTATAGTTACAAAAATTGAGCAAGTAAGAACAGGCGAAAAGAAAAAGAAGGGTAAAAAAGTTCCTCTTGCCGATATGTCAATGTTCAGCCGTCAGTTAGCGGCTATGCTTGATGCGGGTATTCCTGTTACACAAGCACTCTCAACACTTGCATCACAGACAACGCATCAGACTTTAGCAGATTCTGTAAGAACAATAGCAGAAGAAGTTGAAGGTGGTATGGCACTTTCAGATGCATTTTTAAACCAAAGACCAATTTTCACAGATTTATATTGTGCGATGGTTGCAGCTGGTGAAATCGGTGGTATGCTTGATAAAACTTTACTTGCTATGTCAAACCAGTTACATAAAGATAAGCAACTTAAAGATGCTATTAAATCTGCTACATCATATCCTAAAATGGTTGGTGGTATGGCTATTGTAATCTGTATAGTAATGATTATATTCATGGTTCCTAAGTTTAAAGCCATGACAGCAACGGTTGATGATATTAACCCTATTACACAGTTTATTTACAATCTTTCAGATTCACTCAGAGCACACTGGTATTTCTATATAGTTGGTGTGGTAGTTGGTATATTCGTAATCAGATTCATTATAAAATCACCGCCAGTACAGAATTTCTGGGAAAATCATAAAATGAAATTTCCACTTATTGGTGAACTTTTAACAAAAACAGTTCTTGCTCGTTTCTGTCGTATTTTCGCAACACTTCTTGCGGGTGGTGTTACAGCGATTAAGGCACTTGAAACTGCCGGACCTACCTCAGGTTCAAGGCTTGTTGCAAATGCGGTTACAAATGCGATTGAGCAAATTGAGAATGGTCGTACCATTCACGAATCACTTGATGAATCAAAACTTTTCCCACCAATGCTTATAAGTATGATAGCAATTGGTGAAGAGGCAGGTACATTACCTACAATGCTTGATAAGGTTGCAGAATTCTACGAGGAAGACGTTACTGCATTGTCTAAAAACTTAGGTACAACACTTGAGCCTTTGATGATGTTATT
>JAZNCY010000167.1:0-1558 GCA_045587825.1 Acutalibacteraceae bacterium | reverse complement strand
TCATTTGATGTTACCGCATTGATTTTAAACGGTGAAAATGACTTGAGAGTTACTGTTACCGACCCTACTGAAACAGGTAGTCAGGCAAGAGGTAAACAGACCTTTAACCGTGGTGGAATCTGGTACACACCACAGTCAGGTATCTGGCAGACAGTATGGCTTGAAGAAGTCCCTTACGATTATATTACAAATATAAAGCTCACACCTGATATTGATAATGATGAATTGCAGATTGAAGTAGCATATTCAAACGAAGTAATGCCAGAAGTAGGCGTTATGGTTATGGATAAAAACAAAATGATTGCTGCTGCAAAACTCACAGATGGTAAAGGGACTATTAAACTTGAAAACTACGAGCTCTGGTCACCGGAGAATCCATATCTTTATGATATTAAATTCGCTGCAGGTGATGACAGAGTTGACAGTTACTTTGCTATGAGAAAATTCAGCACAGGCGTTGACGCTGACGGCACACCAAGATTTATGCTTAACAATAAGCCGTATTTCTTCAATGGTCTTCTTGACCAGGGCTACTGGTCAGATGGTCTTTACACTGCACCTAGTGATGAAGCATTGATTTATGACATTCAGACAATGAAAGATTTAGGCTTCAACACGTTAAGAAAGCACATTAAAATCGAACCACTTCGTTGGTATTACCACTGCGACAGACTCGGTATGATTGTTTGGCAGGATATGATTAACGGCGGTGGAAAATATAACTTCCTTGCTATTGGTACATTACCATTCTTAGGTATGCTCTTCAACAATAAAAAAGTTGGTAGAGTGCCTGATGGTAAAAAGAATAATTTATTCTATGCAAGAACAGATGAAAAAGGCAAAGAAGAATATTATAAAGATTCAGAAGATATGATTAATCTTCTTTACAACGTTCCTTCTCTCGCTCTCTGGACTCCATTCAACGAGGCTTGGGGACAGTTTGACTCTGTTAAAGCGTGTGAATTCTACAGAAAATTAGACCCTACAAGACTTATTGACCACGCAAGTGGCTGGGTAGACCACGGTGCAGGTGACGTAAACAGCTTCCATATTTACTTTACACCATTCTTATTCCCCAAATATAATAAAGACGATGAGCGTCCTATTGCTCTTACTGAGTTTGGCGGGTATTCAATGCAGCTTAAAGACCATTGCTTTAATAAAGATAAATTCTTCGGCTACCGCAAGTATTTCAAGCAGGAAAGCTTTGATAACGCCATTAAGAATCTTTATGAAAACCGTATTTACAACTGTATGAAAAACAAAGGCCTTTCAGCAATTATTTATACAGAGGTAAGTGACGTTGAAGACGAGTGTAACGGTCTTCTCACTTATGACCGCGAGGTAATTAAAATTACACCTGAGGTTATGAAAGCAGCTAACGAAAAATTAAAATATTAAGGATATTTTTATGAGTGTATTTAAAATAGGTGCATTTCCTCAAAAAATAACGGAACGTTTTGACGTTGAGGGCAAAATAAAGTCAATTGCCGTTTCTTGCGACGGTACAATATATGCCTGTGCAGAGGAAGGACTTGTAAAGTTCGTAAACGGGACG
>JAZNCY010000166.1:0-1990 GCA_045587825.1 Acutalibacteraceae bacterium | reverse complement strand
AGGAGTTGGGAGCTCTAATTGTCTTCCTAAGACCGCTTGGCCTCCGACTTCTGGAACAATATCTACATCGTGGAAGCAGAAATATTTAATACCGAGTTTTTGCATAAACTCAAAACCAGCATCAACCTTTGCTTTAGCGTGCTCCATTGTTGCTTTTTCTGTGCCGAAAGATTTGTCTGCAGTATCTCTACCAAACATATCGGTACCACCAGCACAAAGATTGTGCCACCAAGCCATAGCAAATGGTAAATGCTCACTCATTTTTTTGCCAAGAACAACCTGGTCAGGATTATAAAATTTAAAAGCAAAAGGATTTTTTGAGTCTTTGCCCTCATATTTAATTACTGGAATATTTTTAAAAATTTCACTCATTTTAATTACTCCTTAATTGTTTTATAAAGTTCTTTAACTGCAGGGTAAATCTGCTTGAATTTATTATATCTTGCTTCATATAAATTTACAAGTTCTTTTTCAGGTAAAACGTTATCTTTTACTGAAAGAAGTTTTTCAGCGCATTCATTAATATTTTTAAATTCGCATGCACCTACCATAGAAAGCATTGCAGAGCCATAACCTGGTCCTTCCTCGGCATTTGGCACTTGTAACTCAATATTCAAAACGTTTGCAAGAATTTTACGCCACAACTTACTTTTTGCACCACCGCCACAAATATAGCTTGTTTTAACATCAATGCCAATTGCTTTAGCTACTTCAATGTTATCTCTTATAGCAAAAGAAACGCCCTCTAAAACTGCTAAAAGCATCTGTGAACGTGTGGTATCAGGTCTTAAACCAATAAACATCCCAGTAGCATCCGTATCATTTATAGGGCTTCTCTCACCCATTAAATATGGTAAGAAAAACAATTCGTTTTTACCTAAGAGAGATGTATCAATTTCTTGCTCTAATTTATTATAATCTGTTTCAGTAAAAATCTTATCACAAATCCATTTGTGACAAGATGCAGCCGAAAGAATACAACCCATTAAATGATAGCCACCATCTGCATGACAAAATGAATGTAATGCATTGTTTTCATCTACGCCAAATTTATCTGAAGAAATAAACACTGTACCAGAAGTACCAAGTGAAATATTACATTTACCATTACCAATAGTGCCTGTACCAATAGCAGCAGCGGCGTTATCACCAGCACCAGCAACTACTTTTGCTGTATTAATACCTAATTCACTTGCAATTTCATTTTTAACGTTACCAATTACATCAAAGCTTTCAAAAAGTTCTGGCATTTGTTCTTTTTTTACTGAACATACATTAAGCATTTCTTGTGACCAGCATTTATTTTTTACATCAAGTAAAAGCATACCAGAAGCATCTGAATAATCACAAGCGTGAACACCTGTCAATTTATAATTTATGTAATCTTTTGGAAGCATAATTTTGCTTATTCTTTTAAAATTCTCTGGTTCATTTTCTTTCATCCAGAGAAGCTTTGGTGCAGTAAAACCTGCAAAAGCAATATTAGCAGTATTTTCTGATAATTTCTCTTTGCCAACTACAGTGTTTAAATATTCTGTTTGCTTCGCAGTTCTGCCGTCATTCCAGAGAATAACGTTACGGATTACATTGTCATTTTCATCTAAAACAACAAGTCCGTGCATCTGACCAGCAACACCAATACCCTTGACATCGGCACCATCAAAGCCATTTAAAAGCTCTGGAACACCAGTTTTAACTGCATTCCACCATTCATCTGGGTCTTGCTCTGACCAACCTGATTTTGGGTAAATTACAGGGTATTCTTTTGAAATAGAATTAAGAATTTTACCCGTTTCATCTACTAATAAAAACTTGGTAGCAGACGTACCTAAATCAATACCAATATAAAGCAAAAAATCACCCCAATAGAAATAATACTTTATAATTATATTTCTATCAGGGTAATATGTCAATATTTAAGTAAGCTTTTTATTGCCTTTTCTTGTCTTTTCATCATTCTGAGCCAGCTTATAAAACCATATAAATCATT
>JAZNCY010000165.1:0-3466 GCA_045587825.1 Acutalibacteraceae bacterium | reverse complement strand
CATAATTATCCAGATATTGCAAAGCCCAAATTGCATAAACGCTAAGAGCGCCGCAGTTGTGAGAATTTTATCGGCAACAGGGTCTGCTAATTGGCCGAAAACGGTAACAATATTATTTTTTCTTGCAATTTTACCATCAAGAAAATCTGTAATTGCACCAACTGCAAATACTATTAGACCAATTAAAAAATGATGTGGAATATCTGCTAAAAACAATGCAAGAAATATTGGTGTAAGAACTATTCTTACTATTGTTAATTGATTTGGTATGTTCATTTTCATACTGCTTCTCCTATAAGCGAATATTCATCCTTGTCAAAAATTTCAACAGGAACAATTTCGCCAATTTCTATTTCGTAGCCTGATGTGAAAACAATGTTATTATCAATTTCAGGTGCATCCATATAAGTTCTGCCAAAATAACTGTCAGAATATGAGTCATAGCCGTCAACAATTACGTCATAAGTTTTACCCATAAATGCTTCTTGCTTTTCATCATTGATTCTGTATTGCTGCTCCATTATTATATCTGCTCTGTCTAAAGCAACTTCTTTTTCAATCTGCTCTGGTAAGTCATAAGCAGGTGTATTTTCTTCTCTTGAATAAGCGAAGCAACCTACTCTGTCTAACTTCATCTCATTAACAAATTCTGAAAGAAGAGTAAAATCCTCATCTGTTTCACCAGGGAAGCCAGTAATAAATGTTGTTCTTATTACAACATCACTGAGTTTTTCTCTTAACTTATTAATTAATGAAGTTAAAGACTCTCTGTCGCCAGGACGATTCATTGCTTTTAAAATCTTGCCACTTACGTGTTGCATTGGCATATCAATATAATGACAGACTTTTTCGTTTCTGTTAATTGCAGCAATTAATTCGTCAGTAATTCTTTCAGGATAACAATAAAGAAGTCTTATCCATTTTAAATTTTCTAATTTATTAAGCTCATCTAAAAGCTCTGGTAATTTTAATTCACCATATAAATCTTCGCCATAGCGTGTTGTATCCTGCGCTACTAAAATTAATTCTTTAACGCCTTTTTCTGTGAGTGCCCTTGCTTCATCTAAAACATCTTCTATTTTACGGCTTCTGAATTTACCACGGATAGATGGAATTGCACAGTAAGAGCAACAGTTTGAGCAGCCGTCTGCTATTCTTAAATATGCAAAATATTCTGGTGTGCTTAAAATTCTGCCACCATCGAGTGGCATATTCTCTTTATCTGGGAAGGAAGAATATTGTTCACCCTCTAAAACAGTGTCGCAAGCTTTAACAATATCATCATTTGCACCAATGCCAATTACTGCATCTACTTCAGGAATTTCAGAGAAAATTTCATCCGCATAGCGCTGTGCCATACAGCCTGTTACAACAACTCTTTTTAAAAGTCCATCTTCTTTATAGTCAATCATTTCTAAAATACTGTCAATAGACTCTTTTTTAGAATCCTCAATAAATGCACAGGTATTAACTATAACTACATCTGCCTTTTCTGCCTCGTCAACAAGAATGTAGCCTGCATCAACTAACTTTTTAAGCATTATTTCTGCATCCACCTGATTTTTAGGACAACCAAGACTTATCATACCGACTGTTTTTGCCATTTTTACACCTCGTAATTATCAGAAATCATTGTCAATTATATCAATTTCATATTCAGAAAAAGCAGATTTTATGTCACTCCACGAATAACCCATTCTCTGAAGCTTTGCAATAAAACGCTTTTTTGTCTTTTCATCTTTAAATCCATTAGAAAATTTTGTGCTTAACATTTCTATAATACGCTGAATTGGCTCGTTGTCAAGAGTTTTCGTGACATTTTCTATAATTTCTCGGTCAATTCCTTTGAGTTTTAGCTCCGTAGAAATACGCCTTATATCAAATTTTTTCGTTTCAAAAAGATATTTTGCATACATTTTAGCAAATTCTTCATCATTAAGATAACCAAAATATGAAAGCTTTTCTATTGCCCTTTCTGTTGCTTCGTCGCCATACTTTGTTTTTAATTTATAAAAAAGCTCTTTTTTTGCATAAGAACGCCTTGTTAAATAATCTAAGCCCTTCTCATAAGCAAGGCGAAAGCCTGCCTCCTCTTTTAAGGAAGCAAGCTCTTCTTCTGTTATGGTTTCGCCATCCTTAAAGCCATTCTGAAACCAATAATCATCATAAACAGTAAGGACATATTCGTTATCAATATAAACGTGTATTTTATTGCCGTTGCCGGCTTTTGATTTAATTATCATATTAAACCCTTATCAATCTTCATCTACTGCAATATCAATTTTTGCTTTTGCCTTTTCTTTAGTTACAGGTTCACTTGCAGGAGTTGGTGCTGCTGCCCTTGCAATAGGATTTTTTGCAGACATAATTTCTTTTAATTTTTCACGAACCTGCTTTTCAATATCAGCTGCAAACTCAGGAGTATTGCGGATATATTCCTTAACATTATCTCTACCCTGACCAAGTCTTTCCTCTCCGTAGTAGAACCAAGCACCGCTTTTTCTGATAATTTCCATTTTAACAGCCAAGTCAAGAATTTCGCCGTCTTTAGAAATGCCTTGACCATACATAATGTCAAATTCAGCCTCTTTAAATGGTGGTGAAACTTTATTCTTAACGATTTTAGCTCTTGTACGTGAGCCTATAAACTCGTTACCAGCACCCTTTAATTGCTCAACTTTTCTTACATCTATACGTATTGATGAATAGAACTTTAATGCTCTACCACCAGTTGTAACTTCTGGGTTACCATACATAACGCCAACCTTTTCACGAAGCTGGTTGATAAAAATAATAACTGTATTTGATTTTGCAACTGCACCTGTTAATTTTCTTAAAGCCTGTGACATAAGACGAGCATGAAGACCAACGTGAGAATCGCCCATTTCGCCTTCAATTTCTGCTTTAGGAACAAGTGCTGCAACTGAGTCAACAACAATAACGTCAAGTGCTCCAGAACGAGCAAGATGTTCGGTAATTTCTAATGCCTGTTCACCATCATCTGGCTGAGAAACCAAAAGAGAATCAATGTCTACACCTAATGCCGCAGCGTAAACAGGGTCAAGAGCGTGTTCAGCGTCAATAAACGCCGCATCGCCACCTAACTTCTGAGCCTCTGCAACAACGTGAAGTGCAAGAGTTGTTTTACCTGAGCTTTCAGGACCATAAATTTCAATAATTCTGCCACGTGGGAGACCACCAATACCTGTTGCAACGTCAAGAGAAATTGAACCTGTAGAAATTGCTTCGACTGTCATAGAAGCATTTTCGCCAAGGCGCATAATTGCACCCTTACCAAAACTTTTTTCAATCTGACCTAACGCCATTTCTAAAGCTTTACTTTTGTTATCCATTTTTTCTGCCATCTGAGTTTCTCCTTAATATATAAGTATATTTTTTCGCTATTTGTTCGCACAAATGTTCGTCGATGAAATCATTATATACGATATTTCTGAAAAAATCAAGC
>JAZNCY010000164.1:0-8135 GCA_045587825.1 Acutalibacteraceae bacterium | reverse complement strand
AGAGCTCCTGCTTGTATGCTCTTCTCAGAGCACATTGACTCACTCGCAGCAGCTGGTGCAGTTTTAGCAGCAGTTTGGACTGATTCTCCAATGCCAACAGTTGACTGCCTTGGCGAAGAATTCTTAAACACAGTTAAGTCAGGCGATAAAATTAAGGTGTACGAAGACGGTACTGTAGAGATTTTATAATTCGGAATTCGGAATGCGGAATTCGGAATTATATTCACTTTGCTCAAGATAAGAGATAATAGTGAATAGAGAATAATTTTGGAACTGCGTTAGCATTATAAATGAATAAAAAAATAGTTTATCCTATCATTTTTAGTTGATACTTAAATCGAACTTTAAATGATAGGATAAATTTATTTTTATAGTTATATAATTACGGCGTAGCCCCAAAATTCCGAATTACGAATTACGCATTCCGAATTAAATATACTTCTGATATTCTCCAACTGCAAGCCTGTCGCAACGTTCATTTTCAGGGTGTTCATTGTGTCCTTTTACCCATTTAAAAGTGACTTTATGTTTTTCTAAAAGTGGCAAAAGTGTTTCCCATAAATCAACGTTTAAGGCAGGCTTTTTGTCGGCTTTTCGCCAGCCGTTTTTCTGCCAAGAGTAAACCCAGCCCTTTGTTATTGAGTCGCAAACGTATTTAGAGTCAGTTGTGAGCACAACTTCACAAGGCTCTTTTAAAGCTTCAAGTGCTTTTATAACCGCAGTTAATTCCATTCTGTTATTTGTGGTGTCTTTTTCGCCACCCGAAAGTTCTTTTTCAGTGCCGTTAAATCTTAAAATTGCACCCCAACCACCAGGGCCAGGGTTGCCAGAGCAAGCACCATCAGTAAAAATTTCAATTTTTTTCATAAACGCTTCACCAAAATCATTTTAACATAAATAAACTGAAATATAAACACTTTTTGAAAAATATGTTTAAATTAAACTTAACTGTAAATACTTTATTAAAATAAGTTTTTTGGAGTGTTTTTGTGAAAGTGGTAGTTTTGGCAGATAATCAGGGCGATTCGCTTCAGCCGTTGACTTCTTCATTGTCTTTTGTGAAGTTAGAGCTTCTTGGTGAGCCGTTGCTGTTTTACATTTTAGATTCTTTATTGGGCTTGCCTGTATCAGAAATAATTATTATTGCAAATTATAATCTCAGTGAATTCCAGATGCTTTTTCCTGAGAGCGAATACAAAGGAATGAACGTTTCTCTCTTGTGTGTAGATTCGGCTTCAGTTACGGCAGAAAGTGTGAAAAATGCTGCTAACGAAGATGACGAAACCATTCTTGTTATTAATGCTGACAGTTATTTTGAATTTAATTTAAGTGAAGCTTATTCTCGACATATTATTAATAAAAATGATGTTACAATTATCTGTAAGAATGTAGATGACCCAAGAGATTATGCAGTAATAAACGAAACTGAAGAAGGGGTAATAACCGAGATTGTTGAAAAACCCGATTGGAGTGGAGTTTTCAGTGATTTAGTCGATTGTGGAGTTTACTTTATTGAACACAGTGTTTGGGGAGTTGTAGATGAAAATGAAACGGGGATTTTTCTTAGGAGCGTTTTTTCAGAGGCTATAAACAGAAGGTTAAGAGTGTGCACCTTTAAAGCAACAGAATATTGGTGCAATATAAATGACACGAATGCCTTTAAAAAGGTACAGTTTGATTTGTTAAGCGGAAAAGCAACGAAAAAAATTCCTTTTGTTGCTTCTGGTATCTTTACAAAATCAAGTGTTCCAAGCGGTAATTTTGTGATTGTTCCACCTGTGTTTTTCGGTAACAACGTTCAGGTAGAAAGTGGCGCTGTAATAGGTCCGTTTGCAGTAATTGGTGAAGGCTCGTTAATCGCAAAGGGTAGTAAAATAAGTGATAGTGTTCTTTTTAAAAGTGTCTATGTTTCATCAAAATGTAACGTTAGTGGTGCAATTCTTTGTGAGGGAGTTTCTGTAAAGAAAGGGGCGCTGATTCTTGAGGGCGCAGTAATCGGTAAAGAATGCCTTATAGGTGAAGAATGTGTAATAGGTGAGGGTGTTTCTGTCTGGCCTAACAAAACTATTGAAAATGGTCTTTTGATAAATGAAAACGTAAAATATTCAAAGTCAGAAGCAAAGGTTGCGCTCATTAATGACGTGATGTATGGTGATTTTGGTGTGGAGCTTACGCCTGAAAAAACTGCACGTCTTGGTGCTGCTTTAGGAACGCTTATGAACGGGCTCAGAGTCGGTGTAGGTGTAGATGGTGAATTAAACTCGATAGCCTTAAAATATGGTTTGCTTTCAGGGTTAATAAGCGTCGGTGCAAAAACGTTTGATTTTGGTAATTGCTTTTATTCCCAGATGTTTTATTATTCTGCTTTTTGCGATGTAGATATAGCCGTGTTTATAAGTGGTGGTGAAAATGGTGTTTCGCTTTCTTTTTGTGAGAAGGGTGGGGTGGCGTTATCTCGTGAAAATATACACAAGTTAGAAGAAATTTTAACTTCGGGTGAGTTTAACCGCACAACAGGGGCAGATTGCCATAACGTAAGCGTTGTTGAAAGCCTTGAAAATATGTACGAAAATGAAATTGTACGGCAGTTTGAAGATGTAAGAATGAATTTTAGTGGAGTGTTATTTTGTTGTGGAAATCCACTTATTGATATATGTGTTAAATCAATAATAAGAAAAATATCTTTAAACGAAGAAAATGAAGATTTTATTGTAAAAGTAAATAATACAGGCACAAGGCTTACAGTGGTTGAAAATAATCAGAATTTTTCGCACGAGAAAATACTTGCTGTTGTAGCGTTTTACGAAATGAAAAAGGGGAATGATGTAGTGCTTTTGTGGGATGCTCCACAAATAATTACTACACTTGCTTCTGAATTAGGGCGTAGAGCTTTAAGATTTTCTGATTATAGCAATTCAGCTTTCAATAAAACAAAGAATATAAATACTAATCAGCTCTGGTCGGCAGACGCCGTTTTTTTGATGTTCAGGCTTGTGAAAATACTCATTGAAGAAAATAAAAGCTTAAAAGAATTATCTGAAGAAATCCCCGAATTTTACGTTGCAAAAAAGGTTATGACAATAGATTCCTTGCCATCAGTTATTTCAAAAGAGCTATTAAAAAAGGATTTTAAAACAGATAGTGGCGGCGGAGTTACAAGAAAAACTAAAAAAGGCGTTGTAAGAGTCAGGAATGATAATAACGGAAAAAGCCTTAAAATTATTACTGAAGCAGTTACAACAGAACTTGCAGAAGAGCTTTGTGGCGAAATAGAAAAACTTATCAGTATTGACATTGACACGTAAAAAAAGTATAATAAAATAGTTGTAATGTAATATAATGCCATATTGTGACTTTTTGAACTTAATGGTAGTGGGAAAACGCCACTATCTACATATAAAATATAGTTAAAAAACATACAATAAAAAGAAATGGAGCGATTATGGAAAAAGAAAAAAACAAAGACTTTACTAAACAAGAAAAGAAAAATAAAAATAGTGGTAAAGCAAATAAAAAGAATAAAAAATTTAATAACAAAAGTGAAAATAAATCTCAAAAGAAACAACGCAAACAGCAAGGCCCCTTCAATAAAAACAAGAAGCAAGGCGGTGGCAAAATGCCAAAAGAACAAAATGTTGATTTCACAAATAATCAGGTTTCAAATAACAATAAGCCTAAAAAAGATAACAAAAAGACTAATCGTTACGGCAAAATAAAACCACCTGTAAGAAGCACACCAGTTAAAGTTTCTTTCTTGGGCGGACTTAACGAAGTTGGTAAAAATATGACTGTCTATGAGTATGAAAAAAGTATGCTCATAGTAGATTGCGGTCTCGCATTCCCTGAGTCAGACCAGTTGGGTGTTGACTTTGTTATTCCTGACTTTTCTTACGTTGAAAGAAATGCTGAAAGAATAAAAGGTATTTTAATCACCCACGGTCACGAGGACCATATTGGTGCATTATGTTATTTACTCAAGAAAATCAACGTGCCTGTTTACGCTACACTTTTAACAGCAGGGCTTATAATGGGTAAGCTTTCAGAGCATAAATTAGAAAAGACTGTTGACGTTAAAGTTATAAATCCTGGTGAAGAAATTGCTTTGGGCGATTTCAACGTTGAATTTATTCACGTAAACCACTCAATTCCTGGTGCTGTGGCATTAGCAATTAAGTGTGATGCTGGTACAATAATCCAGACGGGTGACTTTAAAATTGACACTAACCCTATTGATGGCGAAATAATAAATCTCTCACGCTTTGCAGAGCTTGGTAACGAGGGTGTTTTATGTCTTCTTTCAGACTCAACAAATGCAGAGCAACCAGGCTACACACAAAGTGAAAGCAAGGTTGGTGAAACTTTTGAAAGTCTTTTCTCAAAAGCGGGTAACAGAAGAATTATAATAGCAACCTTTGCTTCAAATATTCACAGAGTTCAGCAGATTATAGATATTGCTTCAAAAACAGGCAGAAAAGTAGCATTATCTGGCAGAAGCCTTGAAAATGTTACTGCAACTGCAAGTGAATTAGGTTACGTTCATATTCCGGAAGGTACACTCATTGGCATTGATGAAATCAAACGTTATAACGATGAACAGCTCGTAATTATAACAACGGGTAGTCAGGGCGAAGCTATGTCTGCACTTTCAAGAATGGCATCAAAGAGCCATAGAAAGGTAGAAATCGGCTACAATGACTGTGTAATTATTTCTGCAAGACCAATCCCTGGTAATGAAAAAACTGTTTATAAAGTAATAAACGATTTACTTCGCTTAGGCGCTCAGGTGGTTTATGAAAAAATGTATGACGTTCACGTTTCAGGTCACGCTTGTCAGGAAGAATTAAAAATTATGCTTTCACTTGTAAAGCCTAAATATTTTATTCCTGTTCACGGTGAGCAGAAGCATTTGAGATATCACGCAAAACTTGCCGAAAGCGTAGGTATACCACATAACAATATAATTATTGCGGATAACGGCTGTGAAATCTCAATGAATGATGTAAATATATCTGTTTCAGGTACAGTTACTCACGGCAAAGTTTACGTGGATGGTTATGGCGTTGGTGACGTTGGCACAAGAGTTATGAAAGAAAGACAGCACCTTGGTACTGATGGTATTATAATTATTGCCGCTACAATAGATGCTGCTTCAGGTGAACTCTTAACTGGTCCGGATATTGTTTCAAAAGGCTTTGTTTACGTTAAAGAAGCTGAGCTTTTAATGAGCGAAGCAGTTTCACTTTCAATGAACGTTATAAACAGTTTTCCACCATATAATTTTGACCTCAATCAGATGACTAACAAGCTTCGTGATGAGGTTTCAAGACTTATGTATGAAAGAACAAAGCGTAGTCCTATGATTTTACCAATCATTATGGAAGTTTATTAAAACTTAAGTAATTTTCTAATCAAGGAGAAAGATTATGAAGTTTAAAAGTTTGTTGTATCATAACCCTGTGGGCTTTTTATCGTCACTTGTATTCTTGCTTGCAGGCGTCGGCTATTTGTTTATAGATAAAAAGGGTGCAGTTGCGGCTTTTTTAGGCTTTGCCATAGTGCTTACTATGAGTCTTATCTATTCAACCTATAGCATAATTTCAACAAAGCGATATGTAAAACAACTCAATAAATCATTAAGGGGAGAGGTTAAAAATATAGAGTCCTTTCCACTTCCTTGTGTGCTTTGTGATTCAACAGGTGCAATTTTGTGGTATAACAAGTTGTTTGTTTCTGATTTGTTGCAGGATGGCGATGTAATCGAGTTTAAAATTACAGATTGTATCAGAAACTTTTCGTTTGATGATTTTTCAAATGTTGAACCTGTTGATGTAGAATATAACGACAGAGTTTACACAGTTTTCTCAACTAAATTCAAGGAAAAGAATGAAAAGCTTATTGCATTTTATTTCCTTGATGTTACATATTTTAAAACGACAGAAAAAGAGTATCTTCAGACAAGACCCTACGTGATGCATATTCTTGTTGATAACATTGATATTCTTTATAGAAAATACTCGGATAGTAAGTTTGCATCTGTCACAAGTGGTATTGAAAGCATTTTAGAAAAATGGCTCGAAAACCATAACGTGGTATTTAAAAAGACTGCAGAAGGCAGATTTTTAGTAATAGGCGAAAAACGTGGTCTTGACGAGCTTTGCAAAGAAAAGTTTGAAGTGCTTAACGCTGTAAGAGAATATAAGTACGAAAATGTAGAAATGGGTGCTACACTTTCAATTGGCGTAGGTACTGGCGAAGATGTTTTAGATTGTGAAAATCAGGCTAAACGCTCATTAGAGTTGGCATTAGGACGTGGCGGCGACCAGTGTGTTGTATTCCAGAATGATGATTATACATTCTTTGGTGCCAGAGCAAACCTTGACAATGCAACTTCTAAGGTTTCACCAAGACAGAAGTCTGCTGAGATTTTAAATGAGATTAAAAGGCATAATAAAGTTGTTGTTATGGGTCATAAATTCTCTGATAATGACTCTGTAGGTGCTTCTGTTGCTATGGAATATTTCTGTAGACAAAACGGCGTAAATGCAAAGGTTGTAATTGATGAGAAAAAATCTCTTGCAGGTCCTTTAATAAAATATCTCCGTGATAATGGTTACGATAAGTTTGTTGACCACGATGAAGGTAAACGCTTCTGTGACAGCAAAACACTTGTAATTGTAGTTGATACACACGTAGAAAATCTTCTTGAAAGTGATGATGTTTACGAGGATGGTGGCAAAAAGATAGTAATTGACCACCACAGAAGAAATGCAGATTATATAGACGATGCAGAAATCTTCTATCACTTACCGCTTTCATCATCTACTTGCGAAATGGTGTCAGAGCTTATAGAGTATTCATCTACACAAGTGACCTTGCCACCAGAAATCGCAACGGCACTTTTATCGGGTATTGTGCTTGATACTAAGGACTATGTTTTAAAAACATCTCAAAGAACGTTTGAAGCAGCTGCATTTTTAAAACAGAATGGTGCAAACACAGTTGAAGTTAAAAAACTTTTTGCGGTTAACGTTGAGCAGATAAACGGCGAAAACGATATTATCAAAAATGCTATAACTTATAAAAACTGCATTATCTCAATAGCAGACAAAAAGATTGAGAATTTAAGAGTTATCACAGCAAAAGCTGCTGATGATATGCTCAATATAAGTGGTGTTAAAGCATCATTTGTAATTTCAAAAATCAAAGACGATTTGGTTAATATTTCGGCACGTTCTTTAGGTGAAGAGAATGTTCAGTTAATCACCGAAAAATTAGGCGGTGGCGGTCACAGTACAATGGCTGCCTGTCAGTTAGAAGATGTGTCATTAGAAGAAGCACTCGAAAAATTAAAGGGTGCAATAGATGAATATTACGAAGAAAAGTAGAGGGATTAAAATGGACGTAGTATTAAACAGTGATGTAAAAGGTCTTGGTAAAAAAGGTGAAAAGGTAAGCGTATCTGAAGGTTATGCAAGAAACTTCCTTTTTCCAAGAAAATTAGCAAGTGAAATTAACGCTCAGCTTATGTCTGAACTCAAAAACAAAGAGTCTTCAGAAAAATTCAAGGCAGACGAGGAGTTAAAAGCTGCAAAGGCAAATGCAGAAAAGATTAACGGACAAACTGTTTCTCTTAAAGCTAAAGGTGGCGCAAACGGCAAGCTTTTCGGTTCAATTACTGCTAAAGAAATTGCAGTTGAGGTTAACAAAAAATTCAATATTACTGCAGATAAACGTAAGATTATCGTTGACGATATCAAGGCGTTTGGCACTTACAATGCACAAGTTAAACTTCATCCGAAGGTTACTGCGGATTTTAAAGTACAAGTAACAGAATTTTAGAGTGAGCGTGTTCGAACCAGATATGGTTTAATACAGTCACTTTTCCCCGTAACATCGTTAAAACTCTTGAAATACGTCAGTATTCCTGCGAGTTTTGCCTTGTTACAGAAAAAATTGCCAAGTATTAAACTTCGCAGAACCTGAAATGTCCGAGTTTACGTGCATTTTGGATTACATTTACGAAGGAATACTCTCGTATTTCAAGACAAAAAAATATAAAAGGTGTGTGAAATCGGACATTTAAGGCATATTTGGTTCGAATACACTCACTCTAGGAGTTTTACATTGATAAGAAA
>JAZNCY010000163.1:0-8421 GCA_045587825.1 Acutalibacteraceae bacterium | reverse complement strand
GCTTCTGCCTGTACGGATATATTAACACTTTCTGTTGTTTCAGAAGCTTCTTCAATAACATCAATTTCTTCTACTTCTTCTGTTATGGTTTCGACATATAATTCTGGTGAGAATTTAAACATTTCTTTTTTCTTTATAAATAAAAGAAGAAGTAATGTAACTAATGCTAAAGCTGAAACTACTACACCGAGAATTAAACCTTCTGGTGTATATCTGAAAGAAATTGTGTGGGCACCCTTTGTTACGTTTACACCTAAGAGTGCATCACCTATAACAACAATATCCTCGTCACTTGCTTTTTCGCCGTCAATGTAAACAGACCAGCCTGTGTCATAGTTTATTGAGGTGTAAATAACACCATCCTCGCTTGCATTAATTGTGCCGTCAATTCTTGTTTCTTTAAAGTCTGTTACCTGTAAAGAATCGGCATTTAATTGCTCAAAGCCTTTTTTGAATTGTTCGTCATTCATAGTTACAGCGTAAAGATAAGTGTAACCACTCATATCCTCTTTAACTGGTGCAAAAACAGAAACCTTTGAACCTGCTTCAAGGTAGCCTAAGTCTAAAATATGTGGCTTTGTGTCAATCGCCTGAGAAATAGCAGTACCATTTGAAAGTGTAACAGTAATTCTCTCAACAGAGTTAGAGCCTGTTTTGAAATAGAGATAACCATTACCACTATTTTTAACTACTAAATCGTAAGTTAAAGAAGCATCTGCTAAATCACCTGTAACTGTGTATGGGTAGCAACCAGAGTCGCCATAGCCCTCGTAATTACATTCTGTGTTGTTTGTTGAAATTTTTTCTAATTCAATATCATAGAAAACGTTGTTTATACCAGTAGTAGCTTCAAAAAGACCACTCTGCACTTCAAACGGATTTGAATTGTCGTGTGACCAATATTTAATTGCTTCATTTGCTCTGAATGCAACTGGTAAGGTGTAGTTGTTTTTATATGCTGTAAATTTACCTTTGCTGAAAAGTCTTTCGTAATAATCTTCATTCATCTGTGCAGTCGACCCTTGGTCATTGTCAACAATGTAGTCGAGTGCAAAGAATGCATTATAAACAGGGGTTTGTCTGTGGTAAGTGTAGCTATTGATATAGTTACCAAACATACCTAAATGATATTGCATATTTGAAACCTTTTCATAAGCCATTGAAGAGAATGTTGAAACGCCATTGTAATAGTACCAGCAAGGGTCCATTCTTGCGCGGAGTGAGGTAAGCTCCATTCTGTAATTTTCATTACCCTCATATTCGTCAATTTTATCTTTTAAAACCTGAAAATCATCGTAATCGCTTACAAAGTTTGTTTTTGGCTGGTCCATACTGTAATTGTTTGTGTTAGCAACAATATATTCAGCACAGCAAGAACAAAGAATTAAAGCGGCAACTGCGATTTTTGGGAAGCTTTTGTTGTTGAGAATACCTAAAGCAAGACAATAGATACCAATAAATGCTACCGAAATCCATACGCCGACCTCAGAGAAGTTCTTTGAGCCGATTTCCTGTACCATAATTACAAAGAATATAGTAGCTGTGCCAACGCCTATAATCTGTCTTCTTGTGTATTCTTTAATAAATGTGAGTGCTCTGAATGCGAATATCAAGAGCAAGAATGAATACATATAAGAAAATCTGTATGGTAAATCGTTAGGGAAGTGGAAGCCGTGCCAGATGTAGTTTAAAACGTTTGTGTAACAGCTTGCAAACATAAATGCCAATATGCCACAACTGAAAATCTTTTCTTTACCACTTATTTTATTTGAGAAAATAAAGAGTGGAACTAACATTACTGTTAAAACACCACAGTAAACGTTAGGTAAAACATCGTCACCGCTGCTACGGATAGTTGGGTCTAAATAAGCAAGGTGGTTAGCTAAAAAGTCAAATATTGAAAAATATGTCTTTAATTCTTCTGGGAAAGTGCCGCTTGTTGCAGAGCAGTTCTGGAGAACAAAGTAAACAGGTAAAAGTGCGAATGCACTAAGAAATGCTGCTAAAACAGAAGAAAATGCAAAGATTGAACCTGTGTCAAAAAATCTTGAGTTTCTTAAGTTGTTGATAGCCCATTTGAAAGTTGATTTAATATTATTTTCTCTTTCTTTTAATCTGCCAAAGTAGGTAGAAGAAAAATCGTACTCTATAAAGTAGTTATAAATAAAGAACAATACAGAGAAAATACAAACCATATAAGCCATATAATAGTTTGATAAGAACGTGAGTGTTAAACTAACTATATAAAGCGACGCTTTTCTTTCTTTTATAATTTTATCAATTCCAAGCATTACAAGTGGGAAAAGATAAAATGAATCAATCCACATTACATTCCAGTAGTAAGCAATAAAGTAACCACTACAAGCATATAACACGCCAAAAGCAGAGGTTAAAGGGGATTCTTCAGGTGTGTATTTTTTTCTTATAAAATATGAGAAGGTGTAAGAAGCTGTAATTGCTTTTAAAATAATCATAATTGCAATTGCTTCTGGCATATTTTTGTGCCCAACTAAGAGCATAACTATTGCAAAAGGTGAAGCGAGGTAGTTAAAAAAGTTACCTAAAAATGTTCCACCACCACCAGAAGTCCACGAATAAAGAAAACTGTCAGCATTAGTTACTCTTTCATAAAATTCTGCAAAGAGTGGGCCGTATTGGTGGTAAAGGTCCATTCTGAGAATTGTTTTATCGCCGAAGGGAATTAAATCAAAGCAGTAATAAACCACCATCATAATAAAGAAGGTGCAAGCTGCCGCTAAGAATGAATAACGGTTGTCATAAAAGGGTTTTAGTTTTTTGTTTTCTAAAAATTTATTTTTCATTTAATTTCACCTGTAAATATTGATTGCTCTATATAATACCATATATGTAAAATTCTTTCAATCTTTTTGCTTATTTTTAATAGCTTGTTTAAAAATATTTTTAATGAAGTTCTATTTCGGGACAAGTGTAAATATTATTTTGTAGGAGCAAATAAAAACAGAAGGGAATTTTTAAAATGAAAGACTTTTTAAATGCAGTGTCACTCTTGCCGAAAGACGTTGAAAATATGCTTTGTGCAATTAACAATGACTTTAAATGCAAGGTGAATGAAATTCGTTTTAGGAGCAATAAGCCGGTAACGCTCAACACAAAAGAGGGTGTTTTTTATTGCACCAAAAACGGACGTGTTACAGTGAATTTTAATGATGATTTATATTTTGTAGATAACAAAAAAATGCAGGAAATAGTATTTTCTCTCTCGAGACGTTCTATTCATACATATCAGGATATGTTAGCAAAAGGCTACCTGCCACTCAAGAATGGTTGTAAAGCAGGGGTTGCGGGTAGTGCGGTTATAAAAGATGGTGCAGTGTATTCTATTTCTTCGTTTTCAGGGGTTAATATAAGAATTTCGAGAGATTTTATAGGGTGCAGTAAAGATATAATTAAAGCAGTGGGAGAGAAATGCACATCTTTTCTTATAATTGGTCAGCCACTCTCTGGAAAAACCACGCTATTAAGAGATTTGTGCAGAACTTATGCGGGGGAAAATTCTTTTGAACCACAAAAAGTTGTAATTGTTGACGAAAGGGATGAAATTGCTTCAAAAAGCTTTGGTGGTGGCGTTGATGTGGGGGTTCATACCGATGTTTTATCACTTTTTCCTAAAGAAGTGGGGATTGATATTGCTTTGAGAACGCTTTCGCCTGATGTTATAGTTCTTGACGAAATAGGTCTCGATGATGAAGTGAGTGCTATGCTCTCTGGAATGAACAGCGGTGTCAAATTTGTGGCAACAGCCCACGGCAATAGTCTTGATGAGGTGTTGTTAAGACCTAATATAAAGAAGCTCATTGATGCAAGAGTTTTCAGCAAGGTGGTTGTACTGAAGGGCAAGGGGGCACCTACTGAAATTCAGGAAGTGATTGAAATATGAATATTGTTTCGTCAATAATTCTTGCGGTAGTGTTTATTCTTCTTGGCGTTAACAGAATTATTAATATAAGAAGGAATACCGAGGCACTTTACGAGGCTGTGCAGTTTATAAGCTCGGTTAAAAATAATATTCGCTATTTGTCAATGGATTATGTAAGTCTTGTAGAAAATGCAGTGAAAGAGAATTATTCATACATAACGTTTCATCCTGAAATAACGATTTCAGATTGTGTCGGCGAAAAGGTCAAGGGAGAGTTTTCGCAGTTTGTTCAGAAAATCGGCACAACAGATGAGGATGGTCAGTTGAATTTTTGCGATGAATATATTGAACGCTTCAAAGGGTTTTACAATGAGAGTGCAAGTAAAGAAAAGTCAAAAGTAAATGTAATCGGGGCAATAAGTGTGCTATGTGTAATGTGTGTTCTCGTGTTAGGAGGTTAAAAACTTTTGGATATATCTTTTATATATAAAATTGCAGCAATTGGTCTTATTACTGCGGTTATTAATCAGATTTTACAAAAAAGCGGAAAAGAGGAGTACACAATAATAATTACAGTTGCAGGTGTTATTATTGTAGCTTTGATGCTGTTGCCTTTTATCAGAGAATTTAATGACGAGCTTTCGTCACTTTTCGGTATATGACAATTACACAAATAATGCTTTTTGCACTCATAAGCGTAATAATATTAACAGTTTTAAGAAAGTATGTGTCGCAATTATCTCTGATAGCAGAAATAGCGGTTATTATAATTGTAATCGTAAGCGTTATACCAGAATTCAAGGGGCTTGTTAGTACATTCAGCAATATAACCGATATGACTTCTGTGTCAGATGATATATTAAAAACAATGCTCAAAGCATTTTCGATTCTGACAGTCGGCGGTATAGTTTCAGATATCTGCAGAGATAATGGCGAAAATGCGGTGGCAGGTGTGCTTGATACAGTAGTTAAAATTCTTGCCTGTGCAACGGCAATGCCAACATTTACGGCGGTGCTTGTTACGGCGCTTAGTTTATTGGAGCAATAGGATGAAAAAATTATATATAGTTATTTTTGTGCTTGTTTTACTTTCTTCGTTTTCTGTAACTGCATTTGCGGGGAATGGTGATATAGACAGTTACTACGAGGAATTTTCTTATGATGATATGATTTCATCCCTCGATTCGTCAGTCATAGATATACTTAATGAAATTGGTATTACAGAAATAAGCTATGAAAGTATATTTTCAGTTACACCTAAAAAGGTTCTGGATTCATTATATGAGATATTTATAAATGGTCTTAGTGAGCCGTTTAAATACTTCCTTTCTATAACTGGTGTAATGGCTCTTATGTCACTTATTACAAATATTTCACGCTCACCTGAGACTGTAACACTTATAGGGTCTTGTTGTGTTTCGTGCTTTCTTTCTGTTCCGATAGTGAGTCTTATAACACGTTCTTTTTCTGTTTTAGAGGCGCTTTCTGTTTTCACTTCATCATTTGCCGTAGTGTTTTGTGCAGTGACTTCTGCAGCAGGTGGTGTAATTCAAGGTACGTCGTTTCTTGGTATGAACGTTGCACTTAACTCTGTTATGACAGTAATACTTTCGTCTGTTTCAAAACCTCTCTGTAATGTAATGTGCTCACTTTCATTTCTTTCGTGCTTTAATATAAAAACCTTCAGCGAGAGAATGAGCGATTTGGTAAAGAAAGCTTACATTTTTATTTTAGGTGCATTAACAACAGTTTTTTCGGGTGTATCTGGTATAAAAGCAATTCTTGGATCAGGTGCCGATACAGTAGCAATAAGAGGTGTTAAATTCTTGGTAGGACGTTCAATTCCGCTTGTTGGTGGAGTTGTGAGTGAAAGCTATCAGAGCGTAATTGCAAGTTTACAGCTTATTAAAAGTACAGTGGGAGTTTTTGGGATAATAACTGTCATAATAACAGTTTTGCCTATTATACTGGAGTTATTTATGTGGTGCTTTATGCTGAGTTTTATAAGTACAATGGGTGACATATTAGGGTCTTTTAAAATACAGAATCTTATTCTTATATTTAAAGATGTGCTTATTCTGCTTATTGCAACAATAATTTTTTCCAGTGTGTTATTTATAATTTCCTGTGGATTTATGCTGGTGTTTAAAAATGGATAGTATAAAGTTAGTTTTAGTAAATTATGCAGTTTGTGCGCTTCTTGGTAGCATATTTGAATTTATTTTACCAAGAAAAAACAAGGATGTTTTCAGAATAGTTTCTTCTGTGATTCTTATATCTGTTATTGTAATTCCACTTTCAAGGCTTGATTTAAAAAGTGAGTTTTCAGGGCTCGACTTTTCATTCACTGAGAGTGACACACAACAGAGCATTAACCATACTGCAAACTTAATAGAAAAAGAAATTTACAAATCAATAGAAGAAATACTCATAAATGAAGGTGTAAATGAATATGAAATATATATAGACACAAAAGTTGATGAAGCAACAAATGAAATTGTGCTTCAGGAGGTTACTGTTCTTGTTGATGAAATATTTAAAGAAAAAATATCTGTTTTAGAAAGTATATTGAAAACAGAGTTTGGCGAGGCTTTAAAAATCGGGGTAAAAGAAAATGATTAAGTTTAAAGATGTTTTTAATAAGCTCAGTAAAAACAAAAAGAATTTAGTTTTAGCTTTATGTAGTGTTTTAGCACTTGTGCTTCTTCTTGTTTCTGAATTTGCTTCTAATGACAATCTTGATAGTAGTGAAAAAACAAATGATTACGTATCATCTGCTGAATACATAAAAGCACAGGAGAAAAAATTAAAGATTCTTTTAGAAGCGATAGACGGTGCAGGAGAAGTAGAAGTGATGATAACCCTTGAGAGCTGTTACGAAAATGTTTATTTAAAGGATAAAAATTTAAAAACAGAAAGTGGTAACGGCGATTTTAAGGAAGAAAGCGATGAAACATATATAATGGCAAAAACGAGTTCTAATACACAAGAGGGCGTAATTATAAAGGTGTATGAACCCGTTGTAAAAGGTGTTGCCGTGGTGGCTACGGGTGGAGAAAGCGAAAAGGTGAAAATGGCTATTATAGAAACTGTTTCGGCGGTTTTTGATATAGATAGCACAAATATCTCGGTAGAAAAAATGAAAACTGAAAGGAAAGAATGATAATGAACTTACTTATAAAAAGACGACAACTTATAATGGCAACACTTGTTGTAGCATTGGGGTCTGCTGTGTTTGTGAATTGGTATTTTACTAATTCGGACAACAAGACGGTTGAAGAAAGTGAAACGGGGAGTGAATACGTGCAGAGCATTGGCGAAGCGAAATATGTGAATTCTGACAATGCAAAAACAGAAACTACTACAAATAATACAATAGCAACTGCTTCTAAAAACACAGACTATTTTACTACTGTAAAATTAAAAAGAACTAAAGCTCACGATGAAGCTTTAGCCGATATGAAAGCATTATTAAAAGAAGCCCCTGAAAGCAGTAAAAGTGCAGAAGAAATCTCGGAATCAATAGATTCTTTAAGTAAAACAATTAAGCTTGAAGCAGATATTGAAGCACTTATTTCTGCAAAACTTAAATGCCAGTGTGTTGTAATGATAAATAATGATAATGCAGAGGTTGTTGTAACAAAGGGCAACCTTAATGATGCAAGTATATTGCAGATTATGGATGCGGTTTTAAATAATACTGATGTTAAGGCGGAGAATGTGAAAATCAGCGAAAGCTGATTTAATTCGGAATGCGTAATTCGTAATTCGGAATTAAAGGGGCAAAGCCGATTATAATTTGTTTTCTATAAAAAATAAGACACCCTATCATTAAAGTTGGTTTTTGTATCAACTAAAAATGATGGGGTGTTGTTATTTGCTACTGCTTTTATGGAATGTCTATGGGATTAGTTGTTGTTTCTAATTGGGTTTCTGTATTTTCGAATATAATTTCTGAGAAATTATATTCATTTTTCAGCCAATTTTGAAAATTATTGAAATTATTGTTGAATTTTTTGTTTATATCTTTTTTTAACGAGTCATCCATTGGCTTTAATTTGTAGTAATCTGTTTTAATTACACTGGTTCCATCACCAGTTAGAAGACAATATATATTGTTCTCTTCAGTTTTCGTTAAAAAAACAAATGAATCTATGTTAAAACCAGTTTTTGTAGGAGCATCTAATATAGGCTCATCTTGTATTATTGTTATTTTTTCTGGAAGGTATTTTTGGCAATCATCTATATATTTACGACTGCTTACCCAAACATCAATGTGATATTTACCATCTACATAAATTGATTTTGATGGTGGATCGTGATCAGATTTATTTCGACTTACTAAAACACAACAATCAGATTCTTCTGCGAGTTTATCGAATGTCCATTCAGTTGTTTCTGTAACAACATTTTCGTTTTCTTTCGTAATATTATTTTTATTGTCTTTGTTACAAGAAAGAAAAAATGTAGTTGTCATAGATAACAATAGAAAAAACGATACAATTTTTTTATAGTTCATAATT
>JAZNCY010000162.1:0-9107 GCA_045587825.1 Acutalibacteraceae bacterium | reverse complement strand
GGCAGAATTTCTTAATGAGTTTTATTGTATTTATAAAGAGTTGCAAAAAGCTTCATTTATGGAAGAATATAGAGAAAAGTGTTTGTGTTTAGGAAAAAAAGTAACGGTAATTCAAGGTGATGCTAAGAGAAAAGCAACTGCAATTTCGGTAGATGAAAACGCCCGTTTAGAGGTAGAATATGAAAACGGAGAGCGTGAGTTTTTAATTAGCGGAGAAATCAGTATAAAAATATAACAAAAAAATGTAAAAATGATTATTATTGTTGCTAAAATTTTTCATATTCTCTTGCATTTGACAAAATTGTGTGGTACAATGCAATGTGTATATATGGGGTATAGTGTCTGAACTTTCCCAAGTCGTTATTAGGAGGATATATATGAAAGCATTAAAAAAAGTGTTAAGCATTACACTTGCTCTTATGCTTGCAGGTCTTGCACTCTTGGTTCCTGTTGCTGCTGCAACTGATGTTCCACTTGTTATAGTTCAAGGCTTTGCTGCTGTTCCGCTTGTTAAAAATGCAGGTACTGATCAGGAGGTTATGGTTTTCCCACCAGAAAACCTTGCAACAGATGGTATGATTGCTGACCTTTCTACTGCATTCCTTACAGGTTTCATAGAATATGGTGCAAAGGGTGCCGATTGGGCTGCATTTGGCAAAAAGGTTCTTCCTATTGTTAAAAATATGCTCGATGATGTTGCATATAATACTGACGGTACACCAAAGTATGATAACGTTACTCACGAAACTTATGACGAGCCAATGTCAGCTTATGCTGAAGAAGAGCAAAAAACAATCTTCACAGCATTCGGCTTGAAATATGCGGCACAATATAATCCGGATTTAGTTTACGCTTTTGGTTATGACTGGCGTGAAAGTCCAATTGATTGTGCAAATGACCTTAATGATTTCATTAAATATGTTAAGGCAAGAACAGGCTCAAGCAAAGTAAATGTTGTTGCTATCAGTCAGGGTTCTGCAGTTACATTAGCTTACCTTTCAGCTTTTGGTGGCTCAGATATCAATAACCTTGTTTTCGCTTCTCCAGCTTGGCAGGGTACTTCACTTGCAGGTGATACTTTCACAGGTAATATCGCACTTGATATTTATGCATTTGAAAACTTCCTTGTTGGTATGTCAGACGGTAGTGCTACAACTCACATTATGGCAGTAATTCTTTCTTCATTTGCTACAAGTGAAGAATTTACAGAGGAATATTTCTTCTTCTTACAAGATGCAGTTAATGGTATGAAGCCACAAATCTATGATGAAATTATTATAGATATGTTAGCTGGTATGCCAGGTCTCTGGTGCTTAGTTCCAGCAGATTATTATGATGCTGCAAAAGAATTCCTTTTCCCAGAAGGCGTTGACGCTAACCTCTTAGCAAAGATTGATGCTTACAATGCAATCCAGAAGAATGCTAAAGCTGTTGTTGAAGAAGCAGAAGCAGATGGTATGAAATTTGGTATTGTTTGTGGTTATAACAGACAAATTGCTCCTATTAACGAAAGCCTTAACACCAGTGATATGGTTGTAGATACAAAATATGCAAGTGGTGGCGCAACTTGTGCAGATTACCTTGCAGCATTTGATGATTGGAATGGCTCTTACACACAAGTTAAGAAGGATGGTCACTACCACGTTTCTTGGGATTACAAGGTTGACGCTTCAACTTGTATGTTCCCAGAACAGACCTGGTTCATTAAAAACCTTCAGCACGTAGCTTACGGTACTTATGAAACAGATGGTACTTGCGATATTGTTATGTGGCTTCTTTCAATGGATGACCAACACACAGTATTCACAGATAAAGAAAATTATCCACAGTTCAGTCTCTATAACACATATAAGAGATTTACAAAGGGTATAAATATTGATACTTGTCTTGGTGACGTTGACCATGACTATTTAATCACAACAAAGGATGCAAGAGCTGCTCTTAAAATTGCTGCAGGTCTTGTTGAGATGCCAGAAGATGAAGATAAACAAATCATCATCGACGCTAACGAAGATGGCGAAATTTCAACAGACGATGCACGCTTCATTCTTTGCTGGGCTGCTGGTATTCCAACAGATGACCTTTATTAATAAATAAATCGCTATATTTAGCGCAGAACAAACTCCCGAAGCTTTCGAGTTTCGGGAGTTTTAGTCATTTTTTCACCTATTGAAAAAACAGTAGCGCTATGTTACAATAAATTTATAAATTATTAAGCAAGGAGAACGAAACTATGAGCGAAAAAACAAAGAAAAATTCGAGCGTTATGCAAGCTGTAAAATTTGCATTGTTTTCTGCATCTGCAGGAATAATTCAGGTTGTGTCTTTTACTCTTCTTAACGAGTTTTTTCCAGATATGGAGGGCAACAATGCTATAACAAACTGGCTTTTTAATTCTGAATATGGTGCAAAATATTTAGTAGCACTCATTCTTTCAGTTCTCTGGAATTTTACATTCAATCGTAAATTCACTTTCAAATCTGCTAACAATATTCCGATAGCTATGCTTAAGGTTTTTGGCTTCTATTGTGTGTTTACACCAGTTTCAGTTATTTTAGGCGAAATGGCAGCACAAAGATTTACTGCCGATTTTGTTGAGTACATAATTTTAGGAGTTACTATGGCAACTAATATGATAACAGAATTCTTATATTGCAAATATGTTGTTTACAATGAAAAATCAGAGAACAAAGGAAAAGAAAATGACAGAAAAGAAGCAACAAAATAAAAAAGTTATTGTTAATAAAAATACTGTGAAAAAAGCACCACAAGGTAACAAGTGCCCTGTTTCTAAAAAATGTGGTGGTTGTCAGCTCTGGAATTTAAGCTATGAAGAGCAGCTTAGATTTAAACAGGCAAAGGTTAATAAATTACTGGGTAGCTTCCACAAGGTTTCTACAATAATTGGTATGGAGCACCCATTCCATTACAGAAACAAGGTTCAGGCGGCATTTGGTCGCACACGTGGTGGCGAAATAATTTCGGGCGTTTATCAATCAAGCACTCACAATATAGTAAAAATTGACAGTTGTTTAATTGAAGATAAAAAGGCAGACGAAATTATTGTAACTATAAGAAAGCTTATTAAAAGTTTTAAATTGACTGTTTTTGATGAGAGAACAATGAAAGGCTTTCTTCGTCACGTGTTAGTTAAAAGAGGGTTTAAAACTAACGAAATAATGGTAGTTTTAGTTACCGGTGTTATTAACTTTCCATCTAAAAATGCATTTATCAAGGAGCTTTTAAAGCTTCATCCAGAAATAACTACAATCGTACAGAATGTAAATAATAAATTCACAAGTATGATTTTGGGTGACAGAGAAGAAGTGCTTTTTGGTAATGGTTATATTGAAGACGTTTTGTGCGGTAATCGCTTCAGAATTTCACCTAAATCGTTTTATCAGATTAACCCTGTGCAGACAGAAGTTCTTTATGGTAAGGCAATAGAATTCGCAGAGCTCAAAGGTGCTGAAAAGGTGATTGATGCATATTGTGGAATTGGCACAATCGGTCTTATTGCATCAAAAAATGTAAAAGAACTTATCGGTTGCGAAGTGAATGCAGATGCAATTAAAGATGCTAAAATAAACGCGAAAATCAATAATATAGAGAATGCAAAATTCATTTGTGCAGATGCTGGTGAATTTATGCTTAAAATGAAAGAGTCGGGTGAAAAGGCAGACGTTGTCTTTATGGACCCACCAAGAGCTGGTAGCGACAGAAAATTCTTGTCATCTGTTTTAGCGTTAGCACCTGAAAAGATTGTATATATCAGTTGCAATCCCGAAACACAACAAAGAGATTTGTTTTATTTAACAAAGAATGGTTATAAGGTAAAGAAAATTCAGCCAGTTGATATGTTTCCGTATACTAACCATGTTGAATGTGTTGCATTGTTGACACATTCAGCAGCGATATAAAAGGAGAGAATTATTATGGCAAAGTTTGAAACTACTGTAAATGGTAATTTTGACGCAGTTATTAAAAGAGTTGAGACTGAAATAATAAATGGCTCTTTTACTGCTTCGCTTGAAGAGTCAAGCGATTTTAATAGTGGAGATGCTCGTTGCAGTGTCCGTGTTTTTGAAAGATACAGTTATAGTGGTTCAAACAGAGTGAGTCTTAGTGTAACATTTTTTCAAAATAATAATGATGAAATTCTTGTTTCTGCAATTACTTCGGGCGGTAGTCAGGGTGCGTTTTTTAAATTAAATACATTCGGAGAAGAAGCATTTCTTGATAAAATAAAAGAAGTGTTACGTTAACGATATGTCAATTTATTCAATAATTTTATTCCTTACATCACTTATGTTTATTATATTAGGTATAAGCATTTACAAGGGTAATATAGAACTCATACACTCATATCATCAGGAAAATGTTACTGATAAAGTTGGTTATGGCAAAGCAATGGGTAAAGCGTTGATTATTTTTTCTATCCCTATGTTAATATCTGGTGTAATAGCTTTGTTTATAGAATCAGCATTACCAGTGATAATTTTAATTGTTGGTATGGTAGTTGGGTTTATACCTATTATAAAAGCACAGCAAAAATTTAATGGTGGTATGTTTTAATGAAAAAGAAAATAACATTAACAATAATAATTATTTTGATATTATCTCTTGTGGGTGGTACGGTTTATTACGTGAATGATTATTATCGTGCAGAAGATTTAGCGGTTGCATTATTTGCTTCTTCAAAAACAGATATAAGCGAAGAAAATGGTGTTTATACGTTTAATTCAGAAAATGCAACTAAAGGTATAATTTTTTACCCTGGTGGCAAGGTAGAAGCGAAAGCCTACGCACCTTTAATGTATGCACTTGCAAAAGAAGGTGTTTTATCAATTCTTGTGACAATGCCTGGGAATCTTGCTGTATTAGATATGAATGCCGCAGAGGGGATTTGTGAGCAATATCCAGAGATTGAGAATTGGTATATGGCTGGGCATTCTTTAGGTGGCTCAATGGCGGCAAGTTATATTTCAGAAAATGCCGATAGTTTTAACGGGCTTATTTTACTTGCAGCTTACTCAACAGCCGATTTGAGTAATTCAGGTTTAGATGTTCTTTCAATTTATGGCAGTAACGATGGCGTTCTTAATATGGAAAAATATGAAGAATATAAAACGAATTTGCCTGAAGATTTCAGTGAATTTATAATTGATGGTGGTTGCCACGCTTATTTTGGCGCTTATGGTGAGCAAGACGGTGACGGTGAAGCTGAAATAACAAGAGAAGAGCAAATTGAGTGTACTGTAGAAAAAATTACTGATTTTATGAAATAAAATACAAAATTTTAATGCCATATTCTTTGAGCTAAGGTCAAAGAATATGTCATTTTGCATATTTAGAAAAATATCGTGATGTGAATATTGCACAAAAAATATTTATAAAATGTTTAATATAGGTTAGGTTTTGGTATTGGAAAAATTTGTTTAAAATTGTATAATAATACAAAAAAATGGAGGGGTGTAGATAACTTAATGGTTGAAGTTTTAAGGCGTGAAGAAAAGTATCCTTTAAGTGTAATTGATATGTCAAATTACAAAGCCCAATTTTCTGCTATTTTAATGCCTGATAAATTTTCGTCTAATGGCAGTTATATGGTGCGTTCATTGTATTTCGATACCCCTGACGATAAGGATTTTTTTGACAAACTAAAAGAGCAGAATCTTCGCAGAAAAATCCGTTTGAGAATTTATAGTCCTTATGATACAAAGGCGAAGTTAGAGCTTAAACAAAAAGAAAATATTTTCCAGAAGAAAAGGTCTTTGACAATTTCAAAGGAAGATGCACTTGAGCTTATAAATTCAAACTATTCTGTTTTATTAAAATATGATGACGATTTCGCAAGAGAAATTTACAGCATAATGTGTATGTATGCTTATAAGCCAAAATCAATAGTTGAATATCAGCGTTATGCTCTTATGGCTAAAGAAAATAATATAAGACTCACTTTTGACAGCGAAATAAGGGCAACAGAAAGCTCATTTGATTTATTCTCTGAAAATTTACCTTTGAATCCGGTTTTCCCTAAGGATAAGGTTGTTTTCGAGGTTAAATACGATAAATTTTTAGTGGGGTATATTTCAGATATTGTTTCAACAATAAACGTAAAAAATATTACATCGAGTAAATATTGTCTCAGCCGTACAACAGGCTATACAATTAATTAGGGGAGTGAATAAAACTGAAAAGGTATATACTTTTGTTTTTAATTACTTTTATTTTGTTTTTTGCTTTTGCTGGTTGTAAACTTGATTTAAAAAATGAGCAGAATAATGTGAATGTTGAAGTGAATGCGAAAGCAATATGGCAAGATCCGAATAATGTTGTTATTCTGTGGGATAAAAAAGATAATTGCAAATATAAAGTATTCAGAAGTGCTTCCGAAAAAGGTGAATACGAATATATTGGCGAATCAGATTTAAGTTCATATAGAGACGATACAGTTGAATATCCTAATACATATTTTTATAAAATCGAGGAATCTAATTATTTTGATGAAAGTGTTAATTCATCAAAAGCAATTCAACCCAAAGTTGATTCAAAAGAGATTTCTTCTGTAAGTGTAATAATGTATCATAATTTTATTACTGAAGAAGATATAAGAAAGGGTGTTGAATTTGAAGAGTATTCAATATCTCCCGAGACATTTGAAGAAGATTTAATCTGGTTAAGGGATAACGGTTACACTACAATAACCTCGGCAGATTTGCTGTACTATTTAGAACACAAAGAGCCGATTCCTGAAAAAGCAGTAATTTTATCGATTGATGATGGTTCGTGGGGTGTTTACACTAATGCCTGGCCGTTATTAAAAGAATATAATATGAAAGCTGATTTTAATGTTATAGGAATACAAATTGATGAAACGTGGGATATTCTTAATGAAGGTGGAACACGAAGTGGTTTAAGCGCTCCATATTGTACATGGGAAGAACTTGTCGAAATGTCTCAAAGTGGCGCAATTAATATTTGTTCACATACCTATGGGTTGCATTTTTACAATAGTGAATTGCGGATAGGTATGAGTTTAATGGATGGAGAGTCACCTGAGGATTTTGCAAAAGTTGTAAAAGATGATTATGATTTAGCCGTAAAATGTATAAAGGGATGGGTTGGAAAATCACCAAGAACTGTAGCTTACCCGTATTCAAGAAGAAGCGAAAAAAGTGATGAAATTATTTTTAAAAACACAGGGTATCAAGTTTTAATGGCTGGTGAATGGGCACGAGGAACTGCAGGAAATTACTTTGTAACTGAATGTGACTTTTCAAACCAACTTATGCTTATGAGTAGGCCTTGTAGAATGGATGGAACTCCAATTTCTGTATATTTAGAAGATATAGAGTTAAATGACAGTGAAAACGGTGTAAATTAATTTGTTATAGGAGTATTATTATGGAAAAGTATTTGTATGGAATTTTGGAAAGTATGGGTACCCTTAGTTTTGAGGATATTCTTTTAAGAATAGGGGTGTCTGCACTTTTTGCATTAGCAATTTTTGCATCATATCGTTTAACACACTCAGGCACAGTTTATAGTGCTAAATTTAATATTACGTTAGTAACACTTACAATTTTAACCACAATGGTTATGACGGTTATCGGTAACAACTTAGCACTTTCTTTAGGTATGGTTGGTGCGCTTTCAATTATCCGTTTCCGTACTTCAATTAAAGACAGCCGTGATACAGTTTACATATTCTGGACAATTATCATAGGTATTTGCTGTGGCGTTGGTGACTTTACTGTCGCTGGTGTTGGTAGTGCAGTAGTATTCTTAGTACTTTTAGCTTTAGGTAGAGTAAAGAATGAAAACAGAACCTTACTTATAATAAGAGCAGACAGAGTCAATGACCAGGAAATAAGAAAAATTATTTATGCTTTCTTTACTAAAAAGCCTGTTTTAAAAGCAGAGAATACAACACAGGAAAAGGTAGAGCTTATATTTGAGCTTAATAAAAAAAGCTTAGAGCAGTCAAATAGAATAGAAACCAAAAAAGCACTTAAAGAAAAAAGAAGTCACGAAAATATTACCGATAAGATTTATTCATTAGGTGGAATTGACTATGTAAACATAGTTGTTCAAAGCGATGAAATTTCGTAATAAGGTGTAATTATGAAATATAAAATAATATGTATTGTTGTGGCGGGTGCATTATTGCTTTCTACAACACTTTTTCCTGAGATTAAGGTGAAAAGAAATAGATATCATCAGCACCTTGAAGTGAGTGAGAAAACGGCGTGTATAGACCATGGGGACGATGTGTTTTGTACTCACTTACCACTTATCAATATAACTACTGATAGCGAAATGCCAGAACCTTATATTCTTGCTGATGATGAAGAAGTTTTATATGAAGATCTTGCTGCAGGTTTGTCAAGTGCTGAGCAGAACGATGAAATGATAGGTGCAACAATTGAATATTTTGATTATGAAAATAAAAATAATCATTTAATAGATAAACCTACAGTCAGAGAAAGAGCATTGATTAGAACAAGGGGGGCCACATCAAGACTCTATGACAAGAAAGGTTATTTAATAAAGTTCAAAGAAACAGATTTAATTAAAAATAAAGCGGTTTCGTTATCTGGTATGACAGCCGATAATGAATGGGTTTTACATGGTCCATTTTTAGACAAAACGCTCATAAGAAATTACATTTGCTATAATTTGGCAGGTGAAATAATGGAATATGCACCTAATGTGCGCTTTTGTGAAGCGTTTTTAAATGGAGAATATATTGGTGTTTATCTTATAGTTGAAAAGATAGATTATAATAAAAACGGCAGAATAAAAATAAGCAAAACTTATACGGATGCAGTTGATACTTCATATATAGTGAAAATAGATAGAATGAATTATGATGAATTTGAAAGTATATCTACTTTTTCACGAGAGGCGCTTTTATCTGAAACGCCAGAGATGAACGCTGGATATATGTCGATTGTATATCCGGGATTAACTCTTACAGAAGAACAAAGAAGATTTATAATTTCAGATATTTCAAAGTTTGAAAAAGCGATTTATTCCTTTGATTACAATGATAGTGAAGAGGGTTATTTAAAATACATTGACGTTGAATCTTTTGTAGATTA
>JAZNCY010000161.1:0-2073 GCA_045587825.1 Acutalibacteraceae bacterium | reverse complement strand
CGAGCAGGTCAGCTTTCAGCACCAATGAGAGACAGATTTGGTGTTATATTAAGACTTGAGCTTTATTCACCAGAAGAACTTGCAAGAATAGTAAAACGAAGTGCAAATATTTTAAACGTGGGAATAGATGATGATGGTGCATTAGAAGTTGCTTCTCGTTCACGTGGTACACCAAGAATTGCAAACAGACTTTTAAAACGAGCAAGAGATTATGCAGAAGTAATGGGCGATGGTGTTATTTCAGTTGAAAATGCACAGAACGCTTTAGCACGAATGGAAATTGATGAATTAGGTCTTGATTTAATCGACCGCAATCTTTTAACCGCTATGATTGAAAATTATAATGGTGGTCCTGTTGGTCTTGAAACAATTTCTGCATTAATCGGGGAAGAATCGGTTACAATAGAAGATGTGTATGAGCCATATTTAATGCAGTTGGGATTTTTAACAAGAACCCCACGTGGCAGAAAGGTAACACCTTTAGGCTATCGTCATTTAGGTTTAACACCACCAACAGATGATAGTGAGCAAAGTACATTCAAAAATTATTAATAGGGAGATTTTTGTATGGGTAGATTATTCGGTACAGATGGTGCAAGAGGTATTGCAAACAGTGAACTTACTTGTGAATTAGCAATGGAAATCGGCAGAGCAGCTGCTATGGTTTTAACTAAGCAAACTAATAAAAAACCAAAAGTGCTTATTGGTATGGATACAAGAGCATCTTCAGAAATGCTTGAATCTGCAATTACAGCTGGTCTTTGTTCAGTTGGTGCAGACGTTATGCTTTTAGGCGAAATTCCAACACCAGCTGTTGCATATCTTGTAAGAAAATATAATTATGATGCTGCAGTAATGATTTCTGCTTCACATAACCCTTGCGAATATAATGGAATTAAAATTTTCCAAGGTACAGGTTATAAATTACCAGATGCTTTGGAGGAAGAAATTGAAGCTATTATTTTAGATAAATCACAAGTGCCACCTATAAAGGTTGGCGGCGAAGTAGGTCGTGTAACAAGAGCGAGAACATCAATTAAAGATTACACAGAATATCTTTTAGATATTGTAGAAGCTGATATGAAAGAAAATAATATTTCTTCTTTGTCAGGTTTAAGAATTGCAGTTGACTGTGCAAACGGTGCTTCTTCTGTAATTGCACCTAATTTATTTATGAAGCTCTGTCCTAATGCTTTCTTTATTGGTGCTCATCCGAATGGTACTAATATTAACGAAAACTGTGGTTCAACTCACTTGGAATTATTAAGCGATTTTGTTGTGCGAAATAATTGTGACGTTGGTCTTGCTTTTGATGGCGATGCTGACAGATTTTTAGCAATTGACGAAAATGGTAACGAGGTTGATGGCGATAAGCTTATTTCAATCTTCGCTAAACATATGAAATCCAAAAACAAACTCAACAATAACACAGCAGTTGTTACTGTTATGAGTAATATGGGCTTCTTCAAATTCTGTGAAGAAAATGGCATAGAGTGTGAAAAGGCAAAGGTTGGTGACCGCTACGTTCTTGAAAATATGTTAAAAGGCGGTCACAATATCGGTGGTGAACAGTCAGGTCATATTATTTTCTCAGACCATTCAACTACTGGTGATGGTGAGCTTTCTGCTTTAAAACTCCTTTTAGTTATGAAAGAAACAGGCAAAAAGCTTTCAGAGCTTGCAAGTGAAATGAAGGTTTACCCACAAACACTTATCAACGTTCGTGTTTCTGATTTTGGTAAAGCACGTTTCCCACACGATAATGAAATTAAATTTGCTATTGAAAGAGCAGAAAAAGAATTAGGTAACGATGGCAGAGTTCTTGTTCGTGTTTCTGGCACAGAGCCACTTATAAGAGTTATGCTTGAAGGTAACGATGAAAAGAAAATTCAGGTTCTTGCAGAAGAGCTTGCAGAGGTTATAAAAGAGAGGTTACTTTAATGCGTATTACTGACGCTTGGAAAGATTATGAATTATTAGATTGTTCTGACGGTGAAAGACTTGAAAGGTGGGGCGATATTATATTAATTCGCCCTGACCCACAGGTTATATGGAAAACAGAAAAGAAAAATA
>JAZNCY010000160.1:0-2207 GCA_045587825.1 Acutalibacteraceae bacterium | reverse complement strand
TACGATCCGACTTAAGACTGGTTCAATAAAAATGGTAAAGGCTGCAAAGGTGTCTTAGGCATTTCTGGTGGTAAAGACAGTTCAGTTGTAGCCGCACTTTTAGTTGAAGCGTTAGGCAAAGAAAATGTTGTTGGTGTGCTTATGCCAAACGGCGAACAATTTGACATTGATGTTTCAAAAGACCTTGTTGAATTTTTAGGCATAAAATCTGTAACAATAAATATAAAAGATGCATATAACGGCTTTTTAAATGAATTTAAAAGTAACGATGTTGAGCTTTCAGCACAGGCTATTACAAATCTTCCACCAAGACTTCGTATGGCGTGTGTTTATGCAGTAAGCCAAAGTGTAAACGGCAGAGTCGCAAACACCTGTAACCTTTCTGAAGACTGGGTTGGCTATTCTACCCGTTACAGCGACAGTGTCGGTGACTTCTCCCCTCTTTCAAAGCTTACTGTTCAAGAGGTTAAAGCAGTCGGCAAGGCATTAGGTTTACCAGATAAATTCACAGAGAAAACACCTATTGATGGTCTTCAGGGTAAAACAGATGAAGACAATTTAGGCTTTACTTATGCAGTTTTAGATAAATATATAAGAACAGGTGTTTGTGAAGACGAAAAAACAAAAGAGAGAATAGATTATCTTCACAGAATAAATCAATTCAAATTAGAGCTTATGCCAGTATTTAATTACGAGCCTGAAAGGAATTAAATTATGTCAGTATTAGAAAATTTACAACCAAAAAGAGTATTTTATTATTTTGAGGAAATCACAAAAATCCCACACGGTTCAGGTGATATGGATAAAATTGCTTCATTCTGTGTTGATTTTGCAAAAAAGCACAAGCTTAAATATTATCATGATGAAGAAAACAATGTTGTTATTTATAAAGACGGTACAAATGGTTTAGAAAATGCAGAGCCGATTATATTACAAGGTCACTTAGATATGGTTTGTCAGAAAACCGAAGATAGTTCTATTGATTTCTTCAAGGATTCTTTAGAAATCTTTATTGATGGTGACTTTATAAAGGCTAAGAATACAACTCTCGGTGCAGACAATGGCATTGCAGTAGCGTCAGTTTTAGCAATTTTAGAAAGTGACGAGTATACTCACCCACCTATTGAAGCAGTTTTCACTACCGACGAAGAAACTGGTATGGTTGGTGCAAATAATCTTGACACTTCTGTTTTAAAATCTAAAAGAATGATTAATATTGACTCAGAAGAAGACGATACAATGACAGTTTCATGTGCTGGTGGTGCTGACTTTTTAGCTACCTTTAATTTCCAGCGAGAAGCTATAGAGGGCGTTGAAATCGAATTAATTTTAAAAGGTCTTAAAGGCGGTCACTCAGGCATTGAAATCGACAAAGGCAGAGTTAATGCAAATATTCTTGCAGGTCGTGTTTTAAATCATTTAAAAACAACCGATTTCAATTTATTAAGCATCAATGGTGGCGACAAAACAAACGCTATTACAAACCTTTGTAAAATCCGTGTTTGTGTTAAAAATAAAGAAGCATTTATAAATGATGCAAAAGAGTATCTTGATATTATAAAAGCAGAAATTTCTGCACGTGAAGAAAATTTCTGTTACGAAATCAATTCCTTTGAAAGCGGCACATTCAATGCTATAAATAAAGAATCCCAAAATGCCATTATTTACGCTTTAACTTGTATGCCAAACGGCGTTTTAGAAATGAGTGCTGAAATTACTGGTCTTGTTGAAACTTCTTTAAACTTAGGCATTTTAGCTACAAGTGAAAACAGCACAGAATTAAAAACTTCTTTAAGAAGTAATAAAATGAGTGCCCTTTCTGCATTAGAAGACAGATTAAAAACATTCTTCTCTGTCCTCCCTTGTGAATGCACAACATTTGATAAATATCCTTCGTGGGAATTTAACAGTAATTCTACCTTACAAGGTCTTTTTAAAGAAATTTATGAAAAAGAAACAGGCGAAAAGCTTAAAGTAGAAGCAATCCACGCAGGTCTTGAATGTGGTGTGTTCGCATCTAAAATAAAAGACTTCGATTGTATTTCAATTGGCCCTAATATGTTTGATGTTCACACAGTAAAAGAAAGACTTACAATAAGTTCTACTGAAAGAACGTTTAAAATTCTTCTTAAAGTGCTTGAAAACTGCAAGTAATTCCCCTTTTTAGATTGACATAATCTTACATTTATTGTAAAATACTATGTTGA
>JAZNCY010000159.1:0-1553 GCA_045587825.1 Acutalibacteraceae bacterium | reverse complement strand
AACTTCACTACGAAGTAACTTAACTTGCCTGAAGGGCAAACTTAGTTTTATTCAAGTACTCCATAACTATGGTCAACAACCAAAACTGTAAATATTTTACCATTACTCACTTCAGAAATTTTATCGGTAATAATTTTTTCTAATTCTTCGTCAGAATACTTATATTCAGGTGGTACAACAACATCAAATAAAACATTCTTGTTTTCATCACCCATAACAACTCTGAAATCATGGAATGTGAGTTCTCTGTCAATTCCACAAATAATGTCATTTACCATTTCTTTTAATTCATTGATTTCAGGTGAATCAAGAATTGTCGGGTCTAAATGCACTACAAGGTGAATGTTTAAGTCACTCTTAAAATCTCTTTCAATCTGGTCCATAATGTCGTGACACACTAAAACGTCAATTTTGGCATCCATTTCAATGTGGGCAGAAGCAAAATATGTGTTAGGACCATAACTATGCACCATAAGGTCGTGAACGCCTAAAACGTTATCGTAAGATAATATTTTCTTTTCGATAGTCTCAAACATTTCTTTTGTTGGTGGTTGACCTAAAAGCGGATTGAGAGTTTCTTTTACAAGGTTAATTCCTGAAATAAGAATGAAAATTGAAACAATAACACCCATATAACCGTCAAGGTTAAAGCCTGTAAAATGAGAAATTACACTTGCAACAAGAACAGCACCAGTAGTAATAACGTCATTTCTTGAGTCAATAGCAGTAGCCTCAAGCGCTTTTGAATCAATCTGCTTGCCTAAATATGTATTAAAAACTGAAAGCCAGAGCTTTACAAGAATTGAAGCAACAAGAATAATAACAGTTGCAATATTAAAAAGACTTTCTTCTGGTTTAAAAATTTTAATAACCGACTCTTTAAAAATAGAGCAACCAATAAGTAAAATAATAAAAGATATTATAAGACTCGAAATATATTCAATTCGTGCGTGACCATAAGGGTGGTCTTTGTCGGCTGGCTTACCTGAAAGTCTGAAGCCTACAAGCGTAACTATTGAAGACCCTGCATCAGAAATATTATTTGTAGCATCCGCAGTAATTGAAACGCTGTTTGTAACTGTACCAATAATTAATTTCATTATACTTAAAACAAGGTTACAAATAATTCCTACTGCACCCGCAAGTCTGCCATAAAGCTCTCTGCCTTTAGGAGTAGAGGCATCTGCATTCTTTATAAAAAGTTTAATTAAAAGCTTTGTCATAAAAACACCTTTCAAAAAATAAAAGTTATTACTATGTATTATATTGTAAAAATAAATAAAGTCAATAAACAGTTGATAAAAAAGTAAAATTATGGTATAATACTTAAAATACTTGATTGGAGAATTTTTTATGGATAAAACATTAGTAATTATGGCGGCAGGTATGGGTAGCCGTTTTGGTGGCTTAAAGCAAATGGAGCCTGTTGGTCCTAATAATTCTATTATTATTGATTATTCTATTTATGATGCGGTTAAAGCAGGCTTTAATAAAGTAGTATTCATTATAAAGAAAGAAAATGAGCAGATTTTCAGAGAAGTTGTTGGCGATAA
>JAZNCY010000158.1:0-7793 GCA_045587825.1 Acutalibacteraceae bacterium | reverse complement strand
GAGACCTTCTTATATTAAAAAAATATTATTCAATTTATTATACTACATTTCCCAGTAAAAATAAACCATTTTTACAAATTTCTCACATAAATTTATTGTATTTCTTTAAACTTTTTAGCAAAATTGTTCCAAAAACTCCACAAGAGATTACTTCACCTATTCCGACAGTTGCAAAGAAATAAAAGTAAGTACCATCTAAAAAATAAACAAAGAGAAGCACAAATGGTACGATTATTGCATTCGCTAAAATTGGTGGCACTACCGATAACAAATTATGCTTTCTTAAAAGATATGTGCCAATAGCACCTATAAGAGTTGCAAGACTACCGAAAACAACGTCCCACAAAGCACATCCTGTAAGAACATTTGCTAACACACAGCCTATAAAAAGACCTGGTATTGCATAAGGCGTGAACACAGGCATTACCGTTAGAATTTCTGAGAGCCTTACCTGAATAGCACCACTTGCAAGACCTAACATATTAGCAAGATATGTTAAGACAACGTAAAGTGCAGCAACTACTGCACCCACCGCCACACCGCGGATTTTTTGTTTGTTTTTCAATTTTTATCACTCCATAGTTTTGATTTAAGAGTGAGTGTGTTAGAAGCAGATATGGTTTAATACAGTCACTCTAAGTGAGGATGGTTTCGAACTCACTATTATTTATTTTATCATTTATCGAAAATAAAAACAACAATTATATTGACTTATTCTTGTAAAATGTTATTATTTAATTGTACTATTTTTAGAAAAGTTATTATTTTATATAACATTTTCAGAAAGGTGAATTTTTATGATTAATGTTACTGTATGGAATGAGTTTCGTCACGAAAGAGAAGATGATGAAGTAAAAGCAGTTTACCCTACCGGTATTCACAACTGCATTAAAGATTTTTTAAGTAAAGATGAAGAATTAAATGTTCGCACTGCAACTCTTGATGAAGAAAACTGCGGACTTTCAGATGACATATTAAACTCAACAGATGTTCTTATCTGGTGGGGACATTGTCATCACGATAAAGTACCGGATGAATTGGTTGAAAAGATTTATAACAGAGTTATGTGTGGTATGGGCTTTATTGCTCTTCACTCTGCACATTTTTCAAAACCATTCAAAAGACTTATGGGTTCAACCTGTTCTTTAAAATGGCGTGATGGCGACAGAGAAAGACTCTGGTGTGTACTCCCATCACACGAAATTGCTAAAGACGTGCCAGAACAGATTGTTATTCCTGTTGAAGAAATGTATGGCGAACGCTTCGACGTACCAACACCAGACGAGCTTATTTTCATTGGCTGGTTCTCAGGTGGTGAGGTATTCCGTTCTGGTTGTGCATGGAATAAAGGTCTTGGCAGAGTGTTCTACTTCCAGCCAGGTCACGAAAGCAACCCTACTTACCATATCCCAGAAGTGCAGAAAATCCTCACTAATGCAGTTCACTGGGCAAACCCTAATTTTATTGCTAAAGAAATTGAATGCCCTTGGGTACCTTCTCAGGAAGAAGAGCTTCTTGGAATTAAGAATTAAAAATTGTGGGACCTACGCTCAGATACTGAATAATGAAATCGCTACGCTGATGAATAATGAATAATTTTGGAACTGCGTTAGCATTGTAAAGTTATAAAAACAACTACATTCTATCATTTTAGATTTATCGATAATCTTTAAATGAGAGAATGTAGTTTTTTGTTATACATATTAAATTATAATCAAACGCATAGCGTTTCCGAAATTTTTAATTTTTAATTTTAAATTTTTAATTAAAAATCACAACTCAGCACTTCTAAATTGTTACCGTAATAAGCCCACACGTAATACAAAAATATGCAGAATAAATACATATCAGAAGTGCGCCCTGCCAGCGCATAAACTTTCTTGTTATAAAAGATGGAACAAGGGTAAGAAGAGTTACTACTACACAGATTGAAATATCTATTGCAGATTGCTCCCAATTAAGAGGCAACAAGCCACCTGAAATAAGTGTTGCCAAAGGTAAAATTAACGTGAGATTTATAACATTCGCACCAACAATATTACCAAATGAAACTGAATATTGTTTTTTAGAAAACGCTGAAATAGACGTAATAAACTCAGGTAAAGAAGTGCCCAACGCTATAACTGTTGTTGAAATCACTCGTTCGCTAACGCCGAAAATTTTTGCAATTTCTCCACCTGTATGTACTAAAAGCTGTGAGCCTATTACCATAAACACACCACTCAAAAGGAATTTTAAAACATCCTTTTCATGATTTCTTCTTTTTAAAATTCTCGCTTCTTCATCTTCATCGGCACGGGATTTATATTTAAAAACATCGGGCACGTGATTTTCATAACCTGATTTTATATTCTGAATTATAAATGCACCGAATATTAATAACAATAAAATTGCACTTACAAAATCAATTTCTCTTTTAAAGCCACAATAAATCAATACACCAACGGATATTAACATCAGTACACTTTCAAAAAGATAATCTAACCTTTTGAAAAGCGTTGGCATATAAATAAACGAAATAGCAATCATAACGCAAAAATTTGCCGTTACGCTACCAACAGATGTACCAAAAGCCATATCTGGTTTAGACTGAATTGAAGCGAAAACAGAAACGAAAATTTCTGGTAACGTTGTTGCAATACTTACAAGCGTTGCACCTATTATAAATTTAGGTATTCTTGCACTTGTTGCAACACGGGTAGCACTATCAACAAAAACATCGCTACCCTTTACGGTTAAAGCAAGACCTATTGCGAATAAAAATACCGCTAACGCTATTGTCAACTTTGCCACCACCTTTTTAATAGTATTTATTTAAAGATTATTTTATTTCTTCAAAAGCATCTGCGAGTGCTTTGGCAATTATACCGTGACCTGCTGCTGTTGGGTGAACGCCATCAGCGAGCCAGTATGTAGTTTCAATATTCTTTGATAATTCATCAAATTTTTCCTGTAATGGAACAAATTTTAAATTATATTTTTCTGCAACCTCTTTTACAGATTTTGCTCTTAACTCAGTTTCACTTCTGAATTCTGACCATTGTTCTTCTGTTGCAGGTCCTTTTAAAACAAACGGCTCAAGCATAATTATTTTAATTTCTGGTAAAGCCTCTTGCACTTCTTCAATGAGCATAGAAAGAATTCTCCTGAATTTTTCATTATCAACACCATTTTGTGAAGAAAGCTCGTGCCATACATCATTTATACCGATTAATATACTCATATAATCAGGCTTCAAGTTTATAATATCACACTTTATTCTTGCATAAAGGTCAACAACTCTGTTACCACTAATACCTTTATTTATAAACTGATATTCACCTATATTTTCGCTGAGATATTTTGATGCAACAATATTCGGATAGCCAAAACCAAAATTGTTAACATCCTCACGTTTTCTTTCTGCATCTGTAATTGAATCACCTTGAAAAAGAAAAGTTTTCATAACTATACCTCCGGTATTGTAAATCTAAAATTAAGAATTACGGAAGTCCTGCGGACTTGATTTTTATTATAAATTGAATAGAAACAACTGTACCATAAATACAAATGTCAGCAATAAATCAAAAATGAAAATATATAGTTGTTTATATAACATTACAATTACGGCGTAGCCCCACAATTTTTAATTTTTAATTCTTAATTATATAAGAATTGGCTTCGCCGTATTCTCGGGTTCTGCCACTTTAAGAAGATAATCTCTATTAACAAGTGCACCCATTTCTAAAAGTGCATTTATTGACGTATCGTAAGCTAAATGCGGTGTGTTATTTTCTTCACTTAAATGAGCAAGAACAAATTGTGTTGTTCCTTTATTTACTAATGCTCTCAACACTTCTGCACAAGCATCATTTGAAAGGTGGCCTTTATCTGAGAGAATTCTCTTTTTCAGTTCAAAATGATAACTCCCGTTTTTGAGCATATTAACATCGTGATTTGACTCAATGTAAACAAGATTACAACCAGTAATTGAATTTATAATTTCTGGTGTTACAATTCCTGTATCTGTTGCAACAGCGACCTTTGAACTACCATCACTACCAGTTATTGTGTAGCCTCTGCCATCTGCACAGTCGTGAGATGTTTTAAAAGGCTTTATAAACATTCCGTTTATTTCCACACCCTCGTCATTCAAAGTGAAATCCGTGTGACAATCAGTTAAAACACCTTTTTTCCTTAAACTTAAAAGTGTACCTGCAGAAGCATACACTGGTATATTATTTCTTTTTAAAAACACTGAAAGTCCTGTAACGTGGTCAGCGTGTTCGTGGGTCAAAAAAACTGCTTTAACCGCACTTTCGTCCACGCCGATTTTGTTTAACATTTCTCTCGTTTGCTTGGCACTTCTGCCTACATCAATTAAAATTCCACTCTTACTTTCGCCTATGTAAACAGAATTGCCGCTACTTGATGAAAATAGCGGACAAAATCTTATCATATTAAATTACTCCTCGTCGAATACTTCACGCTCAATATCAACGCCAACAGCTTTAAGCTTTTCGACAATTTTTTCGTAACCTCGGTCAATTAAATTAACGTTGGTAACTGTTGTTGTACCTTTAGCCATCATACCAGCAATAACCATTGCTGCACCAGCTCTTAAGTCATCTGCTTCAACAGGTGCGCCTTTAAGATTTTCAACACCTGTAATAATTGCAGTTTTACCATCAACAATTATGTTTGCACCCATTCTCTTTAACTGCTGGGTGTATTTGAAACGATTATCCCAAACGCTTTCTACAACATAGCTTGTACCTTTACAAGTTGTGAGTAAAACAGCTATTTGTGGTTGCATATCTGTAGGGAAGCCTGGGTGTGGTCTTGTTTTTACTCTACAAGCATTTACTCTTGGTAAATCTGAAATAACACGAACACTCTCGTCACCCTCAATAACAGTAACGCCACATTCTTCTAACTTGCTTGTTATCGACTCAAGGTGCTTAGGGATAACATCCTGAATTGTAACGTCACCACCAACTGCAGCTGCCGCTACCATATAAGTACCCGCTTCAATCTGGTCAGGGATTATAGAATAAGTGCAACCGTGCATATTTTGTGTACCACGGATTTTGATAACATCAGTACCCGCACCACGAACGTCAGCGCCCATTGAGTTAAGGAAGTTTGCAAGGTCAACTATATGTGGTTCTCTTGCAGCATTTTCAATAACAGTAAGACCTTTAGCTCTTACTGCTGCTAACATTACGTTAATTGTTGCACCAACTGAAACAACGTCCATATAAACAGATGAACCCATTAAATCATCTGCTGTTGCGCTTACAATAGCACTTTCTGTGCTGACAACGGCACCCAATGCTTCAAATCCTTTAATATGTTGGTCTATTGGTCTTTCACCAAAATAACAACCACCAGGCATTGAAACACTCGCCTTGCCAAATTTACCTAAAAGAGCACCTAAAAGATAATAAGACGCTCTCAATTTACGTGTCATTTTATCTGGAATATTTTCAGAAGCATTAACGTTTTTACCGTCAATTATTACTACGCCATCTTCTGGTGTTTCAACCTCTGCACCGATATGACGTAAAATTTTTATCATCATCCTGACATCACTGATATCAGGAATATTTTCAATTCTACAAGGACCATCAGCAAGAATTGCAGCAGGCATAATTCCTAAAACTGCATTCTTTGCACCGCTGATTTTTATTTCGCCGTGAAGCTTATTACCACCACGGATTACAAATCTTTCCACGTGCGGCACCCCAATCATTATTTTTTATATATCAAAATTAAGTAAAATTCAAAATTAATATGCGCAAAAGCACATAAATTCACTTTTACTATTATAACACTTTTAAGTGCAAAATAAAAGAGTAAAATAAGTGAATAAAAGTAGTAAATATTATAAATTTACGGTCGATTTTTGTAATCAATATACAAAATTTGCTTTTTTATTCAAAAAAATAAATTTATTGTGGAATTATTGCATTGGTTGTTATGTATTTCACGCCGAAATTATAAAGTTCCTCTAACACGGTTAAATCGTCAACAGTCCAGGCACAAAGTGTAAGACCCTGACCGATTGCTTTTTTAATTATTTCTTCATCGTTCTTTTTGTGATTGAATGCTAATTTGTAGTTATTGTCTTTACTTATCTTTATATTTTCTTCTGTAATTTCTTCTACCAGATACCAGAGCTCTATTTTCTCATCAAGCTCTCTTACTTTTTTTATCATATCGGCTTTGAAAGAAATAATCATTGCATTCTCTTTCAACTCATATTTCTGCAATAAATCTAATATTTCCTGAAGTTTTTCTTTGCTTCCATTTTTAATTTCAATCTGTGGAATAATTTTCATATCCTTACAGATAACAAGATATTCTTCTAACGTTGGTATTTTCTGATTCGGATAGTTATCAACATTAACCCCGTTATCAATTACATATTGTTGTAACTCTTCAAAAGTTGCATCTTCAATATTTTTATAGCCATTTGTTAATCTGAATATATTATCATCGTGGTAAATTACCCATACGCCATCTTTGGTTAAATGGACGTCACACTCAGTCGCATAAAAGCCATATTCCCCTGCCTTTTCAAATGCAACTAACGTATTCTCGGGTGCAATACCAGAAAACCCACGATGCGCCGTGAGTTTAATATCTTCTATATTTTCAATTTTACTATCACTCAAATTTTTTATTTCTGGTGCTTCGTAGCCTAAGAATAAATCTGCTACATACACACCACCAATTATTATCGCAATAACAAGCAGTATAGAAATCAGTTTTCGTTTTTTCATAATTCAATCCTTTAAATTCTGTTTTAACAAATTCTATCATACTTTTAACTTTATTTCAATCTAATTCCGAATTATGAATTAAGCATTCCGAATTAAAAAACTAACGCCCCGACTTGTAGTCGGGGCGAAACAAAATTAATCTATTAGATTAACTCAAGAATGCACATCTCAGCAGCGTCACCGCGGCGAGCTTCAGTCTTGATAATACGGCAGTAACCGCCGTTTACATCTTTATATTTTGGAGCTACTTCGTTAAAGAGCTTTTTAACTACATCACTCTTAGTAATATAAGATGCTACTTGTCTTCTATTGTGAAGATTATCTTCCTTAGCAATAGTGATCATTTTTTCAGCCATTGCACGTACGTCTTTAGCACGAGTAACAGTAGTTGTCATCTTACCGTTTTCGATAAGAGATGTAACCATGTTACGAAGCATAGCATTTCTATGGTCAGTTGTTCTGCCAAGTTTTCTTGTTCCGGGCATCTATAACACTCCTTTGCCGAAAATAGGGACTTATTCGTCCTCGTCTTGAAGAGTAAATCCGAGAGAAGCTAACTTGTTTACAACCTCATCAAGAGATTTTCTACCAAGGTTTCTAACTTTCATCATATCGTCTTCTGTTTTGTTAATCAAATCTTCAACAGTGTTGATTCCTGCTCTCTTGAGACAGTTGAATGAACGAACTGAAAGGTCGAGCTCTTCAATAGTCATTTCAAGAACTTTTTCTTTTGCACTGTCATCTTTAACAACCATAATTTCTGTGTTTGAAACCTCATCTGAAAGGTCAACAAAGAGATTAAGGTGCTCTGTAAGAATTTTAGCAGCAAATGAAACAGCTTCTTTTGCAGAAATTGTACCATCTGTCCAAACTTCGATTGAAAGCTTGTCGTAGTCAGTAATTTGACCAACACGAGTATTGTCAACAGTATAGTTAACTTTTAATACTGGTGAATAAATTGAGTCAATAGCAATAACACCGATTTCTGGAGCTAAAAGTTGCTTATTTCTGTCTGAAGAAACGTAA
>JAZNCY010000157.1:0-4883 GCA_045587825.1 Acutalibacteraceae bacterium | reverse complement strand
TTTGTAATGACTCACTATCTGCAATTTCAATGGTATCAGGAATAAGTTTAATTTCTGAATCTTTTGTAGAAATACGTCCTTTTACAAAAACTACTTTACCAACAGAAAGAATATCAATATATTGCTCGAGTGTTTTAGGGAATACAATCATCTCAAGACTACCATATAAATCTTCTAACTCTACAAATGCCATAACAGTATCACTTTTAGTTACCTTCTTTTTCATAAAAGAGATAATACCCAAAAATTTAACCTGCATTGAGTCAATTTCTTTTTCGGCACCTGTTTCAAGTTTTTCATAGAGCACGTTTGATTTTACACAGTTAAGATTTTCGCTTATAGTTCTGTATTCTTCTAACGGATGCCCTGAAAAATAAAGACCAGAAACTTCTTTTTCGTTGTTTAACAAATCACTCTTTTTAAACTCATCACAACGCTTGTAATCTGGCTGGGCTGAAAAGTCGCTTTCCCCGACAGCTGAGAATAAGTCAAGTTGTCCACCTGAATATAAATCGCTTTCTTTTGCTGCACACGCTAAAGTTACATCCATATTTATAAGCATCTCTCGACGATTAAGACCTAAACCATCCAAAGCACCAGCTTTAATAAGGCACTCTAATGCACGGCGGTTAAGCTCTGTGCCATAAACACGTTTACAGAAATCCCAGTAGCTTATAAATTTGCCATTTTCTTTACGCTCCGCTTCAATTTTACGAATAAGGGCACGCCCTAAATTTTTGATACCTAAAAGTGAGAAAACAACACTATTTTCAAATACAGTATAATTCTCAGAGCTTACATTTACGTGTGGAGGAATAACCTTAATATTAAGACGATTACACTCGTTAACGTAAATATTGGTTTTACCCTCATCACCTATTACGCTTGTGAGAATTGCCGCCATAAATTCTTTTGGATATTTAGTTTTAAGATATGCAGTTCTGTATGCTACAAGACCATAAGCAGCGGTATGACTCTTATTAAAGCCGTATGAAGCAAAAGAAGTCATATCCTGAAAAATATCGTTTGCTGTTTCTGCACTCAAGCCACGACGGACTGCACCTTCAATTACAGTATTACCATTTTCATCTACTAAGCCATTTATAAATATTGCACGTTCATTTTCCATTACGTCGTGCTTCTTTTTACTCATAGCACGTCTTACAATATCCGCTCTGCCGTAAGAATACCCCGCAAGTGTTCTGAACACCTGCATTACCTGTTCCTGATAAACCATACAGCCGTTTGTTTCGTCAAGAATATCTTTTAATAATGGCGATTTATATTGCACCAAATCTGGATTTTTTCTGTTTTGTAAATAGTCATCAATAAAGAACATAGGACCAGGACGATATAAAGCAATAGCCGTTGCAATATCTGAAAAGCGTTCTGGTTGCATTTTTTCTATTAAGCTTGTCATACCAGCGGATTCACATTGGAAAACACCAATTGTGTTACCCTTGCACATTTCTTCATAAACACAAGGCTCATCAAGTGGTATTTCTGAAACGTCAAACTCCGGTTTGGTTTCTCTTACTAATTTTTCACAATCGCTTATAACTGTAAGGGTACGAAGTCCCAAAAAGTCCATTTTGAGAAGTCCTAATTGCTCAATTTCAGTCATAGTAAATTGAGTTACAGTCTGGTCACCATTTTTTGCGAGTGGAACATAACTTGAAACATCATCTTTTGTAATAACAACACCAGCGGCGTGAGTTGAAGCGTGACGAGGCATACCCTCAATTTTGAGAGCAGTATCTAAAAGAGTTTTTATATCACCATCTGCTTCATACATCTTTTTGAGTTCTGTATTTTTAGCAAGTGCTGTTTTTATATCTGGAAAATCACGTGAAATCTGTTTTGCAACAACGTCACCCGTACTATAAGGAAGCCCTAAAGCACGTGCTACGTCACGGATTGCCGCTTTTGCCTGTAACGTACCAAAGGTTACAATCTGTGCAACCTTATTTACGCCGTATTTTTTTATTACATAGTCTATAACTTCACCACGTCGCTCGTAGCAGAAGTCAATATCAATATCGGGCATACTTACTCTTTCGGGATTCAAAAATCTTTCAAAGAGAAGCTTATTTTTTATAGGGTCAATACCCGTAATTCCTAATGCAAAGGCAGCAAGGCTACCAGCAGCAGAGCCACGACCCGGACCTACCGGAATACCATTTTTATTTGCAAATGAAATAAAATCGGCAACAATCAGAAAATAGTCATCAAAGCCCATTTCGTGAATAACAGAAAGCTCATATAAAAGGCGTTCTTCATATTCATTAGGAATAGTACCAAAAAGTCTTTTAAGACCATCAAGACATTGATTTTTAAGATACAAAGCGTGGTCACTCTCAGGCACGTCAAAATGAGGCAATTTTGAAACTCCGAATTCAAAGTCAAAATTACATTTATCTGCAATAACCTCAGTATTAGTAATTGCTTCTTCACAGAATGAAAAAGCCTCTCGCATTTCTTCTTCGCTTTTCAAATAAAACTCGTCATTTGAAAATTCTAAATCATTCTCTTCATTTACAGTTTTATTTGTGCCGATAGCAATTAAAACCTTTTGCACGTCGGCATCTTCTTTTTTGCAGTAGTGAACGTCATTAGTTGCGACAACTGGAATGTTTAATTTACGGCTTATTTTAATAATGCCATTAATCACTTCACGCTCTTCTACCATATCGTGATTTTGCATTTCTAAATAATAGTTGCCGTCACCAAATGTCTCTTTATACCAAAGAGCAGTTTTTTCTGCCAAATCAAAATCTCTTGCCAGAATTGCTTTTGCAACCTCGCCAAAAAGACAACCAGAAAGTGCAATTAAGCCTTCTGAACATTCTGCTAAAATTTCGTGGTCAACACGTGGCTTTGTGTAAAAACCATCAGTCCAGGCAGATGACACGAGTTTTATAAGATTTTTATAACCAGTTTCATTTTTACAGAGTAAAATAAGGTGACTACGTTCACTGTCTAAAGCGTGATTTTTTTGAAAACGGGAACGGGGCGCGACGTAAACCTCGCACCCTATAATTGGTTTTATTCCTTTTTCTTTTGCTTTTTTGTAAAATTCGACTGCACCGAACATTACGCCGTGGTCGGTTATTGCAAGGCTTTCCATACCCTGCTCACTCGCAGAATCTACTAAATCTTTAATTCTGCAAGCACCATCCAACAAACTATATTCCGTATGCACATGAAGATGTGTAAACGTAGTAAATTCAACTCCTGTTTCTATTTACCAATTAATTATATATTAAAAGTTTTGGGGTGTCAACAGAGTGTATAGAGTTGCCTATTTTCTATTGACTAAGCACATCGCATACAAACGAAATGCATATATATCGCAAAAAAACAACTCAGTTAACAGACTTTTTTAAATCAATTAACTGAGTTTTTGCCTTAAAAATTATTCATTTTTTGGGTAAGACAGAGAACACCATCTCCTGTCCTACCCAGGAAAATTGTAGTCAATAGGTTCTCCAAAGATTTGAATATTCTTTTCTTTGAAATAATCCCATGCAGTGCACGCTTTGTCAATATAAACAACCAAATTATCAGTTCCACAAGGAACCAAATGCCCAGTAACGGGATGATAGTGATATCCGCACCCAAATATACCAAAATATTCCATTTCCACTTCTTTTGGTAAAACTAATTTATGCAACGCAGTATTATTGAAGCATCTGTTCCCCAAAACGATGGGACTTTCAGCGAAAATAACATCCTTTATCAATGAGCAATTATCAAAAGCATCTGCATCAACACGCTTGACAGAACTTGGAATCTCTATTGTGCCAGTTGCAGAAGCAGGACACCAAAGTAATTGAGTCATATCCGCAGTATAGAGCATGCCATCAATCACAGTATAGTTCGCATTGTTTTTATCCACGATAATTTCTTCTATTGCTGAAATATATTTACCACCAATACTCCCAAGTTCTTTGACAGAAGCTGGGATAAAAAGTTTTTTTAATTTTCTACTCTTTTCAAAACAACTACAACCTATGGATTCAAGGTTATTTGGCAAATTTATAGTTTCTAAATTGTTATCATAAAAGACTTTTGCACCTATCTTAGTTACAGAATCAGGAATAAATATTTCTTCGATATAACACTCCTCAAAAGCACGTTCTTCAATTTCTGTGATGCCTTCGTGAATGTATACATATTTTACGGGAGTATTAACTTCTTCATCGCCCCAACTTCGCCAGCACGGGTAAAATTCTGTATGATCTTCGTCATGATACCCTGGATACGTTACCCCACAAAGGAAACCGCTGATTGAGCCTTGACCGAAAAAAGCAAGTAATCCGTTTGCGTAGTGTTTCCACTCCACCGCACCAAGCATACCTGATTTTACAACCTTTATGTTTTCTGACTCACTAAGTAACTTTTCCCAATCCATTAAATCACCTCTTTTTTCTGCAAATGACAACTCTACAACTCTCATTCTTGCTAATCGCAGTTCTTTTCTAAAAAAACAGGTGAAGATGTGTAAACGTAGTAAATTCAACTCCTGTTTCTATTTACCAATTAATTATATATTAAAAGTTTTGGGGTGTCAACAGAGTGTAATTAGTTACTCATTTCATATTGCAGATTGTTATATTTGTTAATTAAATATTATTTTTCTAAAAATATAATGACAAGCAAGGAAATTTGTGGTATTATTGTACAGTATATATTTATAACTTATTATGGAGAAAGAGAAATGAAGAGATATTCAAGTTTTATGAAATTAACAGCTTTGGTTCTTATGGTTATCATATCTTGCGCAGGTTGTGGTTTGCTCGGTATGATGGGTTCTCTTAATAATGTGAACGGAACTGTTCAACCTACTACCCCACCAGCAAATGACGTTATTTACGTTGACC
>JAZNCY010000156.1:0-2997 GCA_045587825.1 Acutalibacteraceae bacterium | reverse complement strand
ATAAGCAGTCTAATGATGCAACTGGTGTGTGTGGATTTTCACCATAAGTGAGTTCAGAGTAAATTTCATCAGAAATAATAATTATATTTGTATCTTTAATTACATCATAAAGTGCTTCTAAATCTTTTTTCTCCATAACCGCACCAGTAGGGTTGCAAGGGTAGGGGAGAATTAAAGCCTTTGTTTTAGGTGTAATTGCATTTCTTAATTCTTCAGGAGTTACCTTGAAGTCATTTTCTGCCTTTGTTTCAATTATAACAGGTACACCACCAGCAAGGCGTGTAATAGGCTCGTAGCACACGTAGCTTGGTTGTGGAATAATAACCTCGTCACCGTAATTAACTATTGCTCTTATAGCACCGTCTATTGCTTCGCTACCGCCCACAGTAACAAGAATTTCTGTATCTGGGTTGTATTTGAGCTTGTATTTTCTCTCAAGATAGCGTGAAATTTCAAGACGGAGATTAGAAAGACCTCTGTTAGCGCTGTATTTTGTTTTGCCACGTTCAAGTGAGTTTATACCAGCTTTTCTTATTCTCCAGGGAGTCTGAAAGTCTGGCTCACCAACACCTAAAGATATAACATCCTCCATAGTTTCGGCAATATCAAAAAACTTTCTTATTCCAGAAGGCTTAATTTCTGTTACGGTGGTGTTTAAAATTTTACCGTAATCTATCATAATAAAAATTGCCCCCTGTCATCGTGCTCCATATCACACAAATGAACGTCCATTTCTTTATATCTTCTCATAACAAAGTGAGTTGTTGTAGATGTAACAGAGTCAATAGTAGCAAGCTCTCTTGCAACAAAACGCGCAACATCCTGAAGAGTTTTACCTTTAACAACAACGTTAAGGTCATAAGAGCCAGACATTAAATAAACAGATTCAACCTCGTGGTAAGACATAACCTTTTCTGCAACCTCTTCAAAGCCTAAATCTGCTTTAGGCACAACGTTTAATTCAACAATAGCAGAAACGTATGCATCGTCGAAGCTATCCCAGTCAATAACAGCCTTGTAGCCTCTTATAATGCCTTCTTTTTCTAATTCTTCTATTGTTTCTCTTACAGTTTTTTCGTCACTGCCGAGCATTACTGCTAATTCTTCGTTAGTGTATCTTGCATTTCTGCACAAAAGCTTTAAAAGTTCTGTTTTCACGAAAAATCACTCCATAAAATTTTTTAAAACTGCCATATATAATACTAAATTATGTATTATTTGTCAATTATCGTCTTTACAAAGATTAGCTTAGATGATAAAATAGTTTTATAAATTTTTTATGGAGGCTTTATCTATGAAAATTACTCGTTACCACGAAGATTTAACAAATCTTCACATTAATACGTTACCACCAAGAGCGTACTTTATTCCTTATGCTTCTTTAGATGCTGCTCTTTCAGGTGACAGAAACAAATCAGAATATATGTTAAATCTTTCAGGCGAATGGGATTTTAAATATTTTAGTAGCTTTGAAGATTTATATAATATTGAAATAGATAGTGAATCTCTTTATGAAGATAATATGAAGGTAGAAGTGCCAAAGTGCTTCCAGCTTTATGATATCGGTGTGTTTGATAAGCCACTTTATTCAAATCTTTACTATCCATTCCAAGTAGACCCGCCATTTGTACCAGATGAAAACCCTTGCGGTCTTTATACTAAAAAATTCACAGTTACAGAAGAAATGAGTAAAAGAAAGAGCATTATTACCTTTGAAGGTGTTGCTTCTTGCTTCTATCTTTTTATTAACAATAAATTTGTAGGCTACAGTCAGGTAAGCCACTCTACAAGTGAATTTGATATTTCTGAATATCTTGTAAAAGGCGAGAATGAAATTAAAGTTCTTGTTTTAAAATGGTGCGATGGCTCATATTTAGAGGACCAGGACCATTTCCGTCTTTCTGGTATTTTCAGAGAAGTTTATATTTTAAGTAGAAATCAAAATTATTTAAAAGATATTGAAATTCGTCAAAGCTTTAATGATGATTTTTCAAAATGCACACTCGATATTAAATGTGATATCGATAATGCAGATAGCATTGTTTACGGCTTAGTGCACCCATTAGGCGACGTAATTGACGAGGGTGAAGTTAGTAGTAAGGAATTCACCTTACCTATTGAAAATCCTGTTATGTGGAATGACGAAGCACCATTTGTTTACACACTCTTTATTACTGTTGATGATGAAATAATTCCATTCCAGCTTGCATTAAGAGAAGTGAAAATTGAAGATAAAAAACTCCTTATAAATGGTAAGGCTGTAAAGCTTCGTGGTATTAACCGTCACGATAACTCGCCAACTGGTGGTTACACAGTTTCAATGGAAGATATGGTGAGAGATTTATTCTTACTTAAAAGAGCGAATGTAAATGCTATAAGAACTTCTCATTATCCTAACGACCCACGTTTTTATGATTTAGCAGAGGCTTTAGGTTTCTATATTATAAACGAAGCTGATATTGAAACACATGGTATGGGCTTTAATACAGAAAGTGACTGGGACTGGACTCGCTGGTCATTCCTTTCAACTTCACCTGATTGGAAGCTTTCTTACGTAGACAGAGCTAAAACTCTTTATGAAAGAGATAAAAACCACGGCTCAATAATTATGTGGTCACTTGGTAACGAAAGTGGTTGCGGTGTAAACCACAGAGCAATGAGAGAGTTTATAAAATCTCGTGATGAGAACGCTTTAGTTCATTACGAAAACTCTCACCTTGAATTTAAGGCAGTTCCAGAAGGTGAAAACTTCAGCGATATTTCTGATGTAGAAAGCAGAATGTATGCTGGTGTTACATATATTGATAAATATCTCAATGATGAACAATATAACAAGCCATTCTATATGTGTGAATATGTTTGTTCGATGTCAACAGGCGATGTTTATGATTACTGGGAATTAGTTGATAAGTATGACAACTTCTGCGGTGGTTGTATCTGGGAATTTGCTGACCACTCAATTTCTATGCCGGGTGATGATGGTAAGCCTCGCTACTA
>JAZNCY010000155.1:0-4909 GCA_045587825.1 Acutalibacteraceae bacterium | reverse complement strand
AGTAAGTCAAGAAACAGGAAATAGATAAAAAACTACATTCTTTCGTTTAAGGTTTATCTTAAATGATAGAATGTAGTTGTTTTTTCGCAGGGGATGAGCTCTGCTCTCCCGTGACAACGCGTTAACTGAATTGATAATATGAAAATGGAACGATAAATTTAGATTTTATTACACTCGATTGGTTTGTTGTAATCTTAAACTTTCTTTCACTACTACGCGCGACCACACGTCTGCCCCTACCATAGAATAGGTCAATTTTCTGTTTCCTGATTATTTTATAACGCCTTTTTTAACCATACTATTAGCATATAAAGCTGATTCACTTGTTGCAATAATTGCATAAGCTTTTTTTGCTTCATCATAAAATTCAAAGCGTTCAAATTGACCCATTTTTGTTTCGCCATTGTTTTTATTAATAATTTCCTGATACTCTGCCCAGATTGTTGGAGTTGGGTCACCTTTTGTTGTAGCCATAAGCATAGCAGGTGTTTCAACGTAAGAATCAAGTGGCATAAGCTTTAAAATTGCATCTAAAAGCTCTGGAACATTATGACCATCGCAACGAACAAGTCTTTGTGCATTAGATGCTGCCGGGAAGTTACCGTCACCAATAACGATTGTATCGCCGTGACCCATTTCATCTAAGATTTTTAAAAGCTCTGGTGAAATAATATTTGGAATACCTTTTAACATAATTTATTACCCCTTTATTTTAATTATTTTTTAATTTGTCTTATATCTGTTCCTATAAAGTTAATAACCTCAAAGGAATTAAGTCTTGAAACAACTCGTTGACCATAACGCTCTTCTAATTCTGTGATTGAAAGGTTAGAGCTTATAATCATCGGTTTAGAATTAAGAATTGCATTGTTTATTATCTGATAAACTGCAGTTTCTGAAAAAGCAGTTCTGAACTCTGTGCCTAAATCGTCAATTATGAGTAAATCCGCATTTTCAATTTCTTCTTCAATATCACCGTTGCTTCTGCCAAAGCGTTCTTTTTCCATCTGCTTAATGATATTGTCGGCAGAGCCGTAAAAAACACTGTAGCCTTTTTCGGTTACCTTATTCATAACTGCAAGTGACAAGTGAGTTTTGCCAAGACCTGTGCCACCTGTAAAGAAAAAGCTACCAGAATTTTTATTGAAGTTTTCACTGTAGGATTTAAGAAAATCAACAGATGCTTCCATATATTCTCTTGGTGAGTAACCAAAATTCTTATCCTTTTCTGTGCTGTAATATTTTAAATCGAAAGTATCAAATGTGCTTACTGCAAGAACTGAACTACAAGAATATTCACTCATAGAAATCTTTTTAAGTAATTCAAGGTGACAGCTGCAAAGCTTACCATTTAAAATACCTGAATCATTACAGAGCTTACAGGAATACTGTGGCTCTAAATAATCCTCTGGGTAACCATTCTTTTTAAGAAGCTCGTTTTTTTCCTTTTGAGCATTAAGATTTTTTTGGGCAAGAGTTTCAACGTTAACCGCCTTACCTGTGCCAAGACCTTTAATAACTTCTAAGGCTGCATCTCTTATAGCATTTTCAATTTCCAAAAGCTCAGGGAATTTCGTTATGAGTTGTTTGCGACGCATATCTGAAAGCTGCTCAGCATTATCACGTCTTTTTTTAAGCTCTGCTTCTGCTTTTATGTAAACATCTTCGCTGAATTTCATACCGTTGCCCCCTCTTTGTTTTTAAGTCTTTCTAAAATACTGTTTCGACCAACATTATTTACATCGTAGGATTTTTCTACCTTCTGAGTAATTGTCTTTTTCTTTTTTAACTCAGCATCTTCAACCTTTGTAATATTTAAAGCGTGCCACTTTTTAAGTAATTTGTTTGCTTCAGAGAAGCTTTTTCCACTTTCTTTTAAAGCGTGCAATATCATCTCAGTTGAAAATCCCCAGTTAACAGCCCACGCTCTTAAATATTTTGCAATCTGTGGCGATGGCTTTTCAGTATCATAACCAACAAACGCTTTAATTTCAACAAAAGTTTTCTGTATTGTTTCAAGGTAAGATATTTCAGAAATTGCTGCTTCTAAAGTATCAATACCATTCTTCGCCCAATCTTCTGCACGTTTTTTTATTGCTAATGAAGAAAGATTACCCTCGTTTTTCTGATAGCTTAAAAGCATAATAATCAAATCAACTGAAAAACCAAAATAATCATAAATCATTAAAAGAAGTGCCTGGGTGTCATAACCAAATGTACCAACAATTTTTTGTGCCTCTCTGTAAAGCACTGTTAAATTTTCATCTTCACTTATTCTTAAAGCCAATTCTCTTTGAGTCGGCTTTTTAACAGGAAGATTTTTTACAACAACCTTTGGCTTTTCTTCGGCTTCTTCATAATCAAGAGTTTTAATCTGCTTTAAATTACCTGAAGCTTTATCTGCTTCTTCTTTATTTTTTTCACCATCAGAAAATATAACATCTTCCGCTTCCCAGAAGTCAATGCAATCTTTTACATCCTCAAGTGAAAGACCTGTGCAAAGACTTATTTGCTGTTCATCTGAAACACCATTCGGATTTCTTAAAATAAACAACAAAACTTTAAAACTTGCCGAAGGGGCAAGTTTTAAATATTTGTCTATTAAATCTGTAGGAACGGCTGTTGCACCGTTTGAAAAATCTGACTTTATTTTTATCATTTATAATTTCCTATCATTCAGGGAATTTTACCATAACAGCCAATGATTTACCATTACCGCCGTATGGTGCTATTTGCTCTAAATCAACATTATTTGATAATGATTCGCCGACTACAACGTAACCGCCATCTGCACCATTACAGAGAGCAAGGGCACCATCATTTTCTGTTCCGCCGAATGAACGAACCCAGACGAGAACACCATATTCATTAAATGATGCAACGAAAATATCTTTTTTACCACGAGTTGTAACGCCTTTGAAATCACGTGTAGAAGAGTTTGTTGAGCCTGCCATAATATAGTTTCCGTTAGGAAGCTCAATTACACTTGTTGCAGTATCATTATTCTGACCTCTTACTGGAGTTGCAAATCTTATTGTAAGGTCATTTGCATATTTAATAATGTATGAATCATAACCACCACGTGATGCTAAATCATCCTTGAAGAAGCTGTCACCTTGTGTATCTGCAGAATCAGATGTACCACAAACTACAACTCCACCATCAGAAGTAGCTGTAATGCCTTTGAATTCATCAATTCCAGTACCTGCTATTGCAGTTTTCTTCATCATAACGCCGTCACTTGAATATTTGACTACACCTGAGTCACATTTGCCAAGTGCCGGGAACATTTTTCCAGAATAGAAATTACCGAGTGCATAAATTGAACCATCAGTACCTTCTGCAACACCAACGAATGTATCCATATTACCACCAGCAAACTCTTTCCATAAAAGCTTACCAGAATCTGAATATCTCATAACAAATGCTTTTGATTCATTTCTGTTACCGCCTGAACCTTCTGCATCACCGTCATTGTTACCAGCAGAACCTACAACAATAGCGTCACCATTACTTGCAGTAACAACATCGTTTATAATATCAACAGTTGATGTACCGAATTTTTTAACCCAGTCAATCTTACCATTTTTATCAATTTTATAAATAGCGCCGTCATACCAGCCTGAAATATCAAGATTTTCAATAGACTTACCATAGCCCACTGCATAAAATGCGCCTTTTTCTGTAGGTGAAAGTGCTACTATTTCAAGTGAACCGCTATCTGAACCAAATACTTTTTGCCAGATAACCTCGCCCTCTTTATCGTACTTTGTAAGCACTGTGTAAGGAACGCTTAAGTTCATATCTTTATACTGAGCAAAGTCACCATCTCGTGAGTTAGTAACGTTTGCTGTAATGTAGCAGCCGTCAGATGTGAGAATTACATCTTTGTATTTATCATTTGCAGAACCACCCTGAGTATTTTTCCACTCAGTTTTTGCTGGTTCAACATCAATTGTAGGTACTTCTGTAATATCAATTATTGTAGTAATAGGATTACCCTGCTCATCAACACCAGTATTACCCTTACCATCAGTAACAAGAACAGAAGTTGTACCCACACCATTAGCATTTGTACTGCCATTAGTATTTGTATTAACTGTAACTACTTCTGTTACAACCTCACCAGCCACGTTTGTAACTGCATTACCGCTCACGTCTGTTACTGGAATTTGTGCAGTAACATCTTCTGGTGAAACTGTAATTACTTCACCATCAACATTTGTCACAGGAACACCATTTGTATCTGTAACAACAATGTTATCTTTATTTCCACCACCAGAAACAAGAGCAACAGCAATAATTATTGCTACAAGAACAAGAGCAGCAACAGGGAGAATAACCTTTAAGTTTTTACCACTTAACTTTTCTTTTACAGGAACTGCTGTAATAACAGGCTTTTTCTTCACCTTTTCTTTTGGCTCTTTTACTGGCTTCTGTTTTTCTGGCTTTGGAGCCTTTTTGATTTCTGGAGCAACTGCAACCTTAGGCTCAGCTTTAGACTCAGTTTTAGGTTCAGCCTTTGGCTCCTCTTTTGCTTTAACTGGCTCAGCCTTTGGTGCTTCCTTTTTTACTTCAGGAGCTACCACAGGTGCAGCCTTTGGCTCTTCCTTAACAACAGGCTCAGTTGCCTTTACTTCTTCTTTTATATCTTTTTTAACTTCAGCCTTCGGAGCTGAAGCTGCTTTTTTCTTTTCTTCAATAGTTTTTGCAGCCTTTGCCACAGCAGCAGACTGCTCACCCTTTTTCACACGCTTCATCGGTGGTGGGGCTGCTTTTTTCACTACTTCGTTTTCGTTATTTACACCACTTGGATTTACTTTGTTATCCATTATAAGTATTGCCTCCAATATAAATTTCGAGAAAACCCCGAGTATAATTTCATATTCTAATTCATAATACCATAAAT